>NZ_JBFRFR010000033.1:0-86802 GCF_052114925.1 Bradyrhizobium sp. 2TAF36
GGCACCACCTGTATGCTGCTGTGCGGTTTCCTTGCGCTACCTTTCGCGCAGCGGACCGCGGGTGCGAGGTCAGCACCCGGCCTTCCCTGCGCCCTCTTGGCTTCGAGGGTGGAACGACGAAGCAAAGCTCGGGCGAGATGCGCCGCGAGAGCGCGAAGGTGTGTCTGCAACACGCGCTGTCATCGCCCGCGAAGGCGGACGACCCCAGCATTCCAGAGGCGGGTGTGGTTGAACGCTGCGCTTCGGCTATGCCGTGCCGATCACGAAGGGCAAGTACGACATCGTCCAGGAGTTCAGATGCGGCGGCACGTCGTTCTAACCACCGAGGAGCCGCCGGCAGGCGTCGACGAAGACCTGCGCGCCCGTGACGATGTCGGCGTCGGCGGTGTTCTCGGTCCAGTGGTGGCTGATGCCGCCGATCGACGGCACGAACAGCATGCCTGCGGGCATGACGGTCGCAAGCAACTGCGCGTCGTGGCCGGCGCCGCTGGGCATGCGGACGGACCGTCCACCGGCCAGGGCCTTGCTCGCGGCCTCGATTGCGTCCTGAATGCCGGGATTCATCATGGCGGGAGCACCGGTGCGCAGCTTCTCCACGGTGACGGCGCAAGGGCCCTTCGCGCTGGCCTCGTCAGCCATGGTCCGCAGCAATTGCTCCAGCCGCGAGATCACAGCCGGATCGTCGTCGCGGATCTGGAACAGCAATTCGGCCTTGCCCGGAATGATGCTCGGCGCGCCGGGATCGAGCGTCATGCGGCCGGTGGTCCAGACCGTGCGCGGGCCACAGGCGCCCGGGAACCGCTCGTCGATCGCGACGCAGAACTTGGCCAGCGCGAGGCCGGCGTCTTTCCGCGCCGCCATGCGGGTGGTGCCGGCATGGTTCTGCTCGCCGACGAAATTGATCTGGTACTGCCAGATGCCGACGATGGAGGTCACCACGCCGATCGAAAGCTTGCCGCTTTCGAGCGTGTCGCCCTGCTCGATATGCGCCTCCAGATATCCGACGTGGCGTCCCGGCTCGGCAGCGACGCGTGCGCGGCCCGAGAGCCCCATGTCGGCGAGTGCGTCGCGCATGGTGCGGCCGCTGGTGCGGTCGCGGGCGGCATCGATGTCGGCCTCGGTCACCTGTCCGACATAGGAGCGGGAGCCGAGGAAATGCCCAAAGTGTCCTTCCTCGTCGCACCAGGCGGCAACTTCGACCGCACCCTTCACGGACGGGTCGGCATTGAGCACGCGGGCCGCTTCGAGCGCATAGACGACGCCGAGAGGGCCATCGAGCCAGCCGGCGTAGTTCTGGCTCTCCAGGTGCGAGCCCGCCAGCAGCTTCGGCCCCTGCTTCGCGCTGCTGCCGAACACATTGCCGATGCCGTCGATCGCGGCGGTAAGGCCGGCGTCGGGCAGCTTCTGCACCAGCCAGTCGAGCGACTTCTTGTGCGGCTCGGAGAAGGTCGGCTTGTGCACGCCGGTCTTGTAGACGCCGATGGCACGGAGCGCATTGAGATCGGCGAGAACGCGTTGCCCATCGGCACGCGGCTTGGTGTCAGGCATGTTCGGCAACCTTCAGCGCCTCGGTGCGGATCTCCTCGACCAGCCGTTCCTTCAGCTGGACGAATTCGGGCGTGGTCTTGATCTTGTAGGAGCGCGGATGCGGCAGGTCCACATTGATCTCGGCCTTGATGCGGCCGGGGCGCGCGCTCATCACGATGACGCGGCTGCCGAGGAAGATGGCTTCCTCGATGTCGTGGGTGACGAACAGCACGGTCTTCTGGTCGCGCTCCCAGATCCCGAGCAGCATTTCCTGCATCAAGGCGCGGGTCTGGTTGTCGAGCGCGCCGAAGGGCTCGTCGAGCAGCAGGATCTTTGGATCGTTGGCGAGCGCGCGGGCGATCGCGGTGCGCTGCTGCATGCCGCCGGAGAGCTGCTTCGGCCAGTGGTTCTCGAAGCCGGACAGCCCGACCTGGCGGATGAAGGCATCGGCGATCTTGTTGCGCTCCGCCTCGGGCACGCCGCGCTCGCGCAGGCCGAAGGCGATGTTCTCGCGCACGCTCAGCCAGGGAAACAGCGTGTAGGACTGGAACACCATGCCGCGATCGGCGCCGGGGCCGGTCACCTCGCGCCCGTCGAGCGTGACGCGCCCGCTGGTCGGCCGGTCGAGACCGGCGACGATGCGAAGCAGCGTGGACTTGCCGCAGCCGGAGGGGCCGAGGATGGTGACGAAGTCGTTGTTGCCGATCGTGAGGTCAGTCGGCTCCAGCGCCCTGGTCGGCGCATTGCCGTGGCGCGCGGGGAAGGTTCGGGAGACCTGTTCGATCTTCAGCGTGGTCATGCGAGCCTCCACGGAAACAGCCAGGCGTTGAACGCCTTGAACATGAAGTCCGAGAGGAGACCGATCAGTCCGATCACGATGATGCCGAAGATGATCTGGCCGGTGTTGAGCAGCGCCTGGCTGTCGGTGATCATGTGGCCGATGCCCGAGGACGAACCGATCAGCTCGGCGACGATGACGTAGGTCCAGGCCCAGCCCAGCACCAGCCGCAGGATTTCCGCGATCTCGGGCGCGGAGGAGGGCAGCAGCACGCGCCGGATGATGCCGCGGTCGCTGGCCCCCAGCGTATAGGCCGCCTCGACCAGATCGCGCCGCGTGGTGCCCACGGTTACGGCGATCATCAGGATGATCTGGAACACCGAGCCGATGAAGATGACGAGCAGCTTTTGCAATTCGCCGATGCCGGCCCACAGGATCAAAAGCGGGATAAAGGCCGAGGCAGGCAAATAGCGAGCAAAGGAGACGAACGGTTCGAGGAACGCTTCAACCGGCTTGTAGGCGCCCATCAGCACGCCGAGCGGAACCGCGATGATCGCAGCGAGCGCGAAGCCGCCGACGACGCGCCAGATCGTCATGCCGATGTCGAACAGGAAGCCTTGCTTGGCGAGCAGGTCATAGCCTTCCTGCATCATGGTCAGCGGGTTGGCGAGAAAGGTCTTCGACACATGGCCGCCGAGCGTTGCCCACGACCAGAGGGCGACGAACAGCACGAAGAACGCGAGGCCGTAAGCCACGCGCTGCTTCGATGTCACGGGATCCAGGGGACGCATCAACGATCTATCCGGGCGGTGAACGAGTTTCCGGCCCCGCCGCGAGACGGGGCCGGCAGCTCCTCAAGGGTTTACTTGATGTAGCTCGCGTCGAAGAGGTCCTCGACCTTCGGCGCGGCCTTGATGATGCCGATCTCGAGCAGGAGGTCGGCGGCGTCCTTGTTGAAGGTCAGGAAATCGCCGGCAAAGAACTTCTGGTTCGCGGCCTTGTCCTGCCAGCGCAGATATTTTGCCGAATTGCCGAACGCCTCGCCGGTCTGCTTCACGTCGGCACCCATGATCTCATAGGCCTTGGCCTGGTCCTTGGCGATCATGTCGAGCGCCTCGAAATAGCTGTCGGCGAGCGCCTTGGCAGCCTTCGGGTTCTCGGTGAGGAACTTCGGCGTGCAGCCAAAGGTGTCCATGACCATCGGATAGTCGAGCGTGGTCGCGATGATCTTGCCCTTGTCGGGCGCGGCCCGAACCGTCGACAGATACGGCTCGTAGGTCATTGCGGCGTCGTTCTGGCCGGCGACGAAGGCCTGCGCGGCCGCAGCCGGCTCGAGGTTCACGACGGTGACGTCCTTCACCGAGAGCCCGTTCTTCTTCAGCATCCAGGCCAGCGCGAAATAGGGCGAGGTGCCGGGCGCGGAAGCCGCGACGGTCTTGCCCTTGAGGTCCTTGATCGATGCGAGATCGTTGCGCACGGCCATGCCGTCGGCGCCGTAGCTCTTGTCGAGCTGGAAGATCTGCTTGGTCGCAACGCCATTGGCGTTCCACGAGATCCAGGTCTCGACGGTCGTGGCCGCGCACTGGACGTCGCCGGAGGCGATCGCGAGGTGGCGGTCCTTCTGCGGGATCTTCTTGATCGTCACGTCAAGACCATTTTTCTTGAAGATCCCAGCCTCCTTCGCCAGCGTGAGCGGCGCGAAGCCGGTCCATCCGGAGATGCCAATGCCGACCTTGACGTCGTCGGCGAGCACGGGAGTGGTGGCCGCGAGGGCAATGATTGTCGCAAAAATTGTCGAACTACGCATGATTGTCGTCCTCTTGCCGATCGATGGATTGACGTCCCTGTTGATCATTCGGTCCTGATGGACCGTTGCCCGAAGCGTTGCACGATTTGTGCCGACATCGTTCTCTCAGCCTCCCTTGAATCGGGCGACAAGGCGGTGAGAGTCACCGGGATAGAGCAGGCGCACTGCGGTGATGGTGCGCGCGCTGCGCCAGGTATAGCGGTCGATCACGAGGCAAGGCGCGCCGACGGCGATGTCGAGCGCCTCCGCCGTGCGATCGTCCGCAACGATGGCGCTGATCGTATGCTCGGCTTCCGTCCATGGGACATGATGAAGCAGCCACGAGCCGGGCGGCTCGCGCGAGAAATCCGCGGTCGCTGCATCCGGTACGGAGGACAGATCGATCAGTCGGTCCTCGACGGCAAACGGCACCTTGTCGGCGCTGTGCCGGCAGGTGATCGCAACCACTTTTCCGGCCTTCTTGACGCCAAGACGCTCGCGGTCGGCGGCGGTCGCCGCGCGCAGCTTGCGCCCRATCAGCTCGTAGCCGTAGCCGCGGCCAAGCGCGGTGATCTCGGCGCGAATGTCTGCGATTTTCAGCACCGCGGACAGATGCTGTGGCCGGCGTACGAAGGAGCCGGCGCGCCGCCGCCGTTCGATCAGATCTGCTTGCGCGAGCTCCGACAGCGCCTTGTTCACCGTCATGCGCGAGCAGCCGTAACGTGCGACCAATTCGTGCTCGAACGGGATACGATGCCCGGGCGGCCACTCGCCGGTCAGGATGCGCTTCTCGATATCGGCGCGGATGCGCTTGTAGAGCGTCGGCTGGTCGGCGGCATCGGTGGCCAGGCTCATGCGACGAGCCTCCGCACTGCCGCGTTGAAGCGTTCGCGCGCGGTCTGTCGCAGTCTGTGTCGTCCGCCTTCGACGACCTTGTGGCCGCCGGCCCAGACGCAATCGATCGCGCCGGTCCCTCCGGCAAAAATCCAACCGTCGATGGCGGCGTCGCGCAAACGTCCCGCGAGCGATGGATGTGCGGTGTCGAGCGTGACGATGTCGGCGCGTGCGCCGGGCCCGAGGCCAACCGTCGCTTGTGCCAGCGCGCGCGCACCGCCCGCGAGCGCATGATCGAACAGCGTACGTCCCGTCGAGCGGCCTGCACCGCCGGAGAGCACGTTGCGCTCGCGATGCTTCAGACGCTGGCCATATTCGAGCTGGCGCAGTTCGTCGGCTGCGCCGACCAGCACGTTGGAGTCGGTGCCCACACCGAACGCACCGCCGGCATCGACGAATTCGCGCGCCGGAAAGATGCCGTCGCCGAGACTGGCCTCGGTGATGGGGCAGAGACCCGCCACCGCGCCAGTCCTGGCGAATGCGGTCACTTCCGCATCCGTCGTGTGGGTCGCGTGGATGAGACACCAGCGTTGATCGACCGGCGCGTGCTCCAGCAGCCATTGCACCGGCCGTCGTCCCGACCAGGCGAGGCAATCCTCGACTTCCTTCACCTGTTCGGCGGCATGGATATGCACCGGCCCGCCATCCGCGAGCGGAATGATCGCCGCGAGTTCGTCCGGCGTCACCGCGCGCAGGCTGTGCGGTGCGATGCCGATATTGGCGCCCGGCAATCTGCTGATCGCCTTGCGTGACGCTGCCATCAGCGCGGCGAACTGATCGACCGAGCAGATGAAGCGGCGTTGTCCGGCATGCGGTGCGGCGCCACCGAAGGAGCCGTGCGCATAAAAACTCGGCAGCAGCGTCAGCGCAATGCCGGAAGCTTCGGCGGCCTGTGCAATGCGGGCAGCCATCTCCGCGAGGTCGGCATAAGGAGAGCCGTCGCGATTGTGGTGGAGGTAGTGGAATTCGCCGACGCGGGTAAAGCCCTGTTCGAGCATCTCGACATACAGCAGCGTCGCAACGGCGGCGACGTCGTGCGGCGTCATCGCCAGCGCAAAACGATACATCGTGTCGCGCCAGGTCCAGAACGTATCGGTGCTATCGCCGCGCAGTTCGGCCAGCCCCGCCATGCCGCGCTGGAATGCGTGGCTGTGCAGGCTCGCCAACCCCGGAAGCGCAATTCCATGACGCTCGTCGCCGGCGGCCGGCGCTACGCCCGGCGTCACCTCGGCGATCGCGCCGGCGGTGATCACCATCTGCACGTCATTGGCCCAGCCCGAAGGCAGGAGCGCGGAGGCGAAATGCAGTCGGGTCATGATTACACGCCGGCTGGACAGAACCGCCCCACGATTATATGTCTAGACATATAAGTCAAGCATCCCACGAAGGGACCATTGCATGGCAGAGCGCTTCGACCGGATCTGGCACAACGCCCGGCTCGCCACGATGCGGGCCGACCGTCCCGATCTCGGCGAGATCGAGCATGGCGTGATCGCCGCGCGCGGCGGCCATATCGTTTATGCGGGTGCAGCGGCGGATTTTCCTGTTGACGCCGACGCGATCAAGCGGATCGATTGCGAGGGGCGTTGGATCACGCCCGGCCTCGTCGACTGCCATACCCATCTCGTCTACGGCGGCAACCGCGCGCATGAATTCGAGCTGCGCCTGAAAGGCGCAAGCTACGAGGAAATCGCGCGCGCCGGCGGCGGCATTGTCTCGACAGTCGCCGCGACACGCAAGGCGAGCGAGGCCGAGCTCGTTGCGAGCGCGATGCCGCGGCTCGATGCGCTGATCGGCGAGGGCGTCACCACCATCGAGATCAAGTCCGGTTACGGCCTCGATATCGATACCGAGATGCGACAGCTCTCAGCGGCGCGCATCCTCGGCCGTCAGCGGCCGGTTGCGATCCGCACATCCTTGCTCGGGGCGCATGCGCTGCCCGTGGAGGCCGGCGGTGACAAGGATCGCTATATCGATCTCGTGTGTCATGAGATGCTGCCGGCGGTCGCAAAGGCCGGTCTTGCCGATGCCGTCGATGCCTTCATGGAAGGTATCGCGTTCTCGGCCGAGCAGACCGCGCGGGTGTTCGAGACGGCGAGGGGGCTTGGGCTGCCGGTCAAGCTCCATGCCGACCAGCTGTCGAACCTCGGCGGCGCAGCACTTGCCGCAAAATTCTCGGCGCTCTCCGCCGATCATCTCGAGCACACCGACGAGGCCGGCGCCGCCGCAATGGCGAAGGCCGGAACTGTCGCCGTGCTGCTGCCCGGCGCCTTCTATTTCATCCGCGAGACGCAGAAACCGCCGATCGAAGCGTTCCGCAGGCACGGCGTCCACATGGCGCTCGCGACCGACTGCAATCCCGGCAGCTCGCCGCTGACATCGCTGCTGCTCACGATGAACATGGGCGCGACGCTGTTCCGGATGACGGTGGCCGAATGCCTCGCTGGTGTCACCCGTGAAGGCGCGCGTGCGCTCGGCGTGCTCAATGAGACCGGCACGCTGGAAGCAGGGAAGTGGTGCGATCTCGCGATCTGGGACATCGAGCGGCCCGCCGAGCTCGTCTACCGCATCGGCTTCAATCCGCTGCATCGCCGGGTGTGGAGGGGACAGTGACGGAACAGGGCGCAGCGATCGTCGTCAAGCCGGGAACGGTCAGCCTCGACGATCTCGCGCGCGTGCTCAAGGGACAATCCGTCGTACTCGACCCGTCATTCTGGCCGCGCGTCGAGGCGGCGGCGGAGATCGTCGCAAAGGCAGCACACGCCGCCGCGCCGGTCTACGGCATCAATACCGGTTTTGGAAAACTGGCCTCGAAGCGCATTCCGCCCGACCAGACCGCGCTGCTCCAGCGCAATCTCATCGTCTCGCATTGCTGCGGCGTCGGCCCGGCCACGCCGGAGCCGATCGTACGGTTGATGATGGCGCTGAAGATCGTCTCGCTCGGCCGCGGTGCCTCCGGCGTGCGTCGCGAGGTGATCGAGCAGTTGCAGGCCATGCTGGCGCAGGACGTCTATCCGCTGGTGCCGCAGCAAGGCTCGGTCGGCGCCTCCGGCGATCTTGCGCCGCTCGCACACATGACGGCGGTGATGATCGGCGAGGGGCAGGCGATCGTCGATGGCAAGACTGTCTCCGGCCGTGAGGCACTCGCCGTCGCCGGTCTCGCGCCGCTGACGCTGGGTCCCAAGGAGGGACTCGCGCTGATCAATGGCACGCAGTTCTCGACCGCCTACGCTATCTCCGGCGTGCTGCGCGCGTTTCGCCTGGCTCGCGCCGCGCTTGTCACCGGCGCGCTGTCAGTCGATGCCGCAATGGCCTCGACGGCGCCGTTCCGCCTCGAGATTCAGGCGTTGCGCGGTCACGCCGGACAGATCGCTGCCGCCGCGACGTTGACCGCGTTGCTCGACGGCAGCGATATCAGATTGTCGCATCTCGAGGGTGACGAGCGCGTGCAGGATCCCTATTGCCTGCGGTGCCAGCCGCAGGTCGCGGGCGCTGCGCTCGACCTGATCACGCAGGCCGCGCGCACGCTGATCGTCGAAGCCAATGCCGTCACCGACAATCCGCTCGTCCTGGTCGAGACCGGCGAGATCGTCTCCGGCGGCAATTTCCACGCCGAGCCGGTCGCCTTTGCCGCCGATACGATCGCGCTGGGGCTGTCGGAAATCGGTGCGATCAGCGAGCGGCGTATCGCGACGCTGGTCGATCCCGCGCTCAATTTCGGTCTGCCGCCGTTCCTGACGCCGGACCCCGGCATCAATTCCGGCTTCATGATCGCCGAGGTCACGGCTGCCGCACTCTACGCCGAGAACAAGCAGCGTGCGGCTGCCTGCTCGATCGACTCGACACCGACCAGCGCCAACCAGGAAGACCATGTTTCGATGGCCGCGCACGCCGCGCGTCGCCTCTCGGATATGGCCGACAATCTCGCCGCCATCCTCGGCATCGAGCTCCTGGTCGCCGCACAAGGCATCACGCTGCGCGCGCCGCATGCGACCAGCGCCCCACTCGTTGCCGTCATCGCTGCGCTTCGCGAGCATGTGCCCGCGCTCGGCGCCGACCGCTACATGGCCGGCGATCTCGCCAGGGCGGCTGCGCTGATCGAAGCCGATGTGCTACCGGCCGTGGCGATCGCGGCGCTTCCAACCGATCCGTTCCCGAGACTTGACTAAAGAGGTGCTCCGCATGAACCGCCGACTGGACAATGACCGCACCATCCGCGCCCCCCGCGGCAGCGACATCAGCGCCAAGAGCTGGCTGACGGAAGCGCCGCTGCGCATGCTGATGAACAATCTCGATCCTGATGTCGCGGAGCGTCCGAGCGAGCTCGTCGTCTATGGCGGCATTGGCCGCGCCGCGCGCGACTGGGAGAGCTTTGACCGCATCACGGCGGCCTTGCGCAAGCTCGAGAATGACGAGACGCTGCTGGTCCAGTCCGGCAAGCCGGTCGGCGTCTTCCGTACCCATGCCGATGCCCCGCGCGTCCTGATTGCGAACTCCAACATCGTGCCGCATTGGGCGACGCTCGATCATTTCAACGAGCTCGATCGCAAGGGCCTGATGATGTACGGCCAGATGACCGCAGGCTCCTGGATCTATATCGGCAGCCAGGGCATCGTGCAGGGCACCTACGAGACCTTCGTCGAGGTCGGCCGGCGCCACTATGGCGGCAGCCTCGCGGGAAGATGGATTCTCACCGCCGGCCTCGGCGGCATGGGCGGCGCGCAACCGCTGGCCGCGACCATGGCGGGCGCCTCGATGCTCGCGGTCGAATGCCAGCCGAGCCGCATCGAGATGCGATTGCGCACCGGCTATCTCGATCGGCAGGCCGCGACGCTCGACGAGGCGCTGGCGATCATGGAAGAGGCGGCGAGGACCAGGAAGGCAATATCGGTCGGTATGCTCGGCAATGCCGCGGAGATTTTCCCCGAGCTGGTGCGCCGCGGCGTCAAGCCCGACATCGTCACCGACCAGACCAGCGCGCATGATCCGATCAACGGCTACTTGCCAAAGGGCTGGACGCTCGCCGATTGGGAAACCAAGCGCGCCGCCGATCCGAAGGCGGTGGAGCGTGCGTCGAAGACGTCGATGGTCGAGCACGTCCAGGCCATGCTGGATTTCCATGCGCAGGGCATTCCGACGCTCGACTACGGCAACAACATCCGCCAGATGGCACAGGACATGGGCCTGAAGAACGCCTTCGATTTCCCGGGCTTCGTGCCCGCCTATATCCGCCCTCTTTTCTGCCGCGGCGTCGGGCCGTTCCGCTGGGCTGCGCTGTCGGGCGATCCCGAGGACATCTTCAAGACCGACGCCAAGGTCAAGGAGCTGATGCCTGACGACAAGCATCTGCACAACTGGCTCGACATGGCCAAGGAGCGCATCAAGTTCCAGGGCCTGCCGGCGCGGATCTGCTGGGTCGGCCTCGGCGATCGAGATCGCCTGGGCCTAGCCTTCAACGAGATGGTGGCACGTGGCGAATTGAAGGCGCCGATTGTGATCGGCCGCGATCATCTCGACAGCGGCTCGGTGGCGAGCCCCAACCGCGAGACCGAGGCGATGAAGGACGGATCGGATGCGGTGTCCGACTGGCCTTTGCTCAACGCGCTGCTCAATTGCGCCAGCGGCGCGACCTGGGTCTCGCTGCACCATGGCGGCGGCGTCGGCATCGGCTATTCGCAGCATGCCGGCATGGTGATCGTCGCCGACGGCACGCCGGAAGCGGCCAAGCGGATCGAGCGCGTGCTCTGGAACGATCCCGCCAGCGGCGTGATGCGCCATGCAGACGCGGGCTATGAGACCGCGATTGACTGCGCCCGCGACAAGGGCCTCGATCTGCCAAGCCTTGCGAAGTAACTAGCCGCTCACCAGCAGCTTCGGCATTGTCATCTTCGCGCCGTCCATGAAAGTCTGGACGGCGTCGCGGACGATCGCGTCGAGATCGGGCGGGATCGGCGTCTCGTAGATGAACTTGCGGATGGCGAGATAGAAGATGCGGCCGTGCAGGCCCCAGAACAGCTCGGTCTCGCGTTCGCTGAGCGGATGGGATTTCGCGTCGGGCAGCTTCAGATCGTGGCGCAGCTCGGCCGCCGCGGGCTCGATGATCTCGCGGCGGACAATGTCGAGATAACGGCCGGTGATGCCGAACGACTTCATGCCGGAGAAGACGAAGATCCGCACCCAATTGTACTCGAACACGCGCTCGACATAATCGAGGTAGAAGCGCGTCAGCCGCGCCTCCAGCGACAGCGAGCGGTCGCGGATCATCGCCCCCCAGTCGGGCGACCAGCGGCTGAGATAGACCTCCTGGTAGACCCGCTCGATCAGCGCCTCCTTGCTCGGGAAGTGGCGATAGATCGCCGAATGCGTGATGCCCATGCGTTTGGCGAGTTCGCGGGTCTGGCCCTCGAAGCCATGCTCGGCGAAGAAGCGGATCGCCTCGTCCACGATCGCACGCTCGCGGTCGGCCGCACGCATGTTGCGGCGCTTTGGCGCGGACTTGCTGCCTGTGTCCGTCCGCTTCCGGACCGGTCGTTTCGCTGGCTTCTGCGCTTTTCGGGCCATTTCGTCGCTGTTTAGCAATCTCCGGCTGCCTTCTTAGCCTAAAGGTGCATTTGTGACCAAATGGTCATTTCCTGTTGACCGGTCTTTGAGGGCGTGTCAGGATTTTGAGACCAGATGGTTACAAATCTGGCATCCCGGCTGATGAGCCGACGGATCTCGAGGAAACGGCGGTGAAGGCGAGGGCTTTCAGCTATTTTCGTGCTGCGACGATCGACCAGGCGCTGGATGCTCATGCCCGCGCCGGCGATGACGCGCGCTTCATTGCCGGGGGCCAGAGCCTCGTGCCGGCGTTGTCGCTGCGGCTGCAAGCGCCACGGTTGCTGATCGACATCACCCACATCGAAGAGCTGCGCGGCGTCAGGCGCGAAGGCGGTTACTTGCGCATCGGCGCGCTGACGCGCCATTGCGAGATGCTGAGCGAGCCGCTGATCGCCGAATTCGCGCCGCTGCTGCATGCTGCTGCGCCTTTTGTCGCCCATCCCGCGATCCGTAACCGCGGCACCATTGGCGGCAGCGTCGCGCTCGCCGATCCTGCCTCCGAATTCCCGGCGATGACCCTGGCGCTCGATGCCGAGATCGAGATCGCCGGCCCTTCCGGCAGCCGGCGTGTGAAAGCCGACGACTTCTTCGTCGAACTGTTCGAGACCGCATTGCGGCCCGGTGAGCTGATCACCGCGATCTACGTTCCGTTGTTCAAGGCCGATCAGCGTTTTGCGTTCGACGAGCTGGCGCGCCGGCGCGGGGACTATGCTCTGGTCGGGTGCGGCATGCTTGCGACTTTCACAGCCGAACGCATCGACGACATCCGCATTTCCTTCTTCTCGGTCGGCAATACACCGACGCGGGTGAAGGGCGCTGAGGCAACCCTGATCGGCTCGAACCTGGATCCCGAACGTATCGCCGCCGCACAAGCGGCGCTCGAAAGCGATCTCGCGCCGCCCGACAGCGACGAGGTGCCGCCGGCGATGCGGCTGCATCTCGCCCGCGTGCTGCTCGGCCGCCTGCTCGGACGTCTGGGTGAGGGCGCATGAGCGGTTTTGACGAAACCATTTTGGACGACCCCGACGAGACCGTGCAGGTCCGCTTCGTCGTCAATGGCCGCAAGGTCGCCTGCGAGGTGGCGCCGCGCGAGACGCTGGTCGATTGCCTGCGCAACGCGCTCGAACTGACCGGCACGCATGCGGGCTGCGAGATGGGGGCCTGCGGCGCCTGCCTGGTGCAGCTCGACGGCCGCGCTGTGCACTCCTGCCTGATCTTTGCAGTGCAGGCCGATGGCGCCAAGATCAATACCATCGAAGGTCTTACCGAGAGCGGCGTGATCGCCGATCTCCAGGCCGAATTCCATCGCCGCAACGCGCTGCAATGCGGCTTCTGCACGCCGGGCATGCTGGTCAATGCGCACGAGTTGCTCTCGCAGATCGCGCTGCCCAGCCGCGACGAAATTCGCGATGCGCTGTCGGGCAATTACTGCCGCTGCACCGGCTATGAGGCGATCGTGGACGCCATCGACGCGGTGGCGAAAGCGCGCAATGAAAATGGAGGCGCGACATGAGCGCGCCGCTGACCTCGCTCGACCGCCCGAATTCCTATATCGGCCGCTCCGTGCCGCGCCCGAACGCCAAGCGGCTGCTCGCCGGCCGCGGTCGCTATGTCAGCGACCTTCGCCTGCCGCGCATGCTCCACGCCGCCTTCCTGCGCAGTCCGCATGCGCATGCGAAGATCGTCGCCATCAACACCGACGAGGCCCGCGCGCTCGAAGGGGTGCATCTCGTTGCCACCGGCGAGGACCTCGCAAAGATCTGCACGCCCTGGACCGGCACGCTCGACCACTTCAAGGGCATGGCGTCGGCTCCGCAATTGCCATTGCCGCTCGACCGCGTGGTCTGGGCCGGGCAGGCCGTGGTGGCCGTCGTCGCCGAGAGCCGCGCGATTGCGGAAGATGCGCTGGAGCTGATCGAGATCGATTACGAGGACCTCCCTGTCGTCGTCGATATCGACAGTGCACGAGAGGCTGGTGGCCCGCTGATCAATCCCGGCAGTGTCAATAACACCTGTTTCCGGGCCCATCTCGACAATGGCGCCGTTGACGACGCCTTTGCGCATGCCGCGCATGTGGTGGAAGAAGAGTTCTCCTTCGGCCGCCACACCGCGGTGACGCTGGAGCCGCGCGCCATCGTTGCGGACTACGATCCCGCCGCCGGCGCACTCACCGTGCATCACGCGACGCAGACGCCTTACCAGTTCCAGGATCTCTATTCGCGCCACTACGGCATCCCCGAGGCCCGCGTCCGCGTCATCGCGACCGACATCGGCGGCTCCTTCGGGATGAAGCTGCATGTCTATCACGAGGACATGGCGGTGGTCGGCCTGTCGATCCTGCTCGGCCGTCCCGTCAAATACGTCGCCGACCGCATCGAGTCCTTCGTCTCCGACATCCACGCCCGCGATCATCGCGTCCGGGCCCGCATGGCGCTCGATCCCAACGGCGAGATCCTGGCGATGGACGTGCTGGACCTGACCGCGATCGGGGCGTTCTCGACCTATCCGCGCACCAGCGTGGTCGAGGGCAACCAGGTGATCCGCCTGATCGGCGCGCCCTATCGCTTCAAGAACTATCGCGCCACACTGGAGGTGATCTTCCAGAACAAGGTGCAGACTAGCCAGTATCGCGCCGTCGGTCATCCCATCGCCTGTGCCGTCACCGAGCGGCTGGTGGACATGGCGGCGGCCAAGGTTGGCCTCGATCCCTTCGCCATCCGCGCGCAGAACGTCATCGCTGACGATGCCTATCCGCAGACCTCGCCGACCGGCTATCGCTTCGAGGCGCTGTCGCATCAGGCCTGCCTGAAGCGCCTGCACGAGATGATGGGTTATGAGGGGTTGCGCGCCGAGCAGGCCGACTTGCGCAAGCGCGGCGTCTATCGCGGCATCGGCATTGCGGCCTTCGTCGAGATCACCAATCCCAGCCCGGCCTTCTACGGCGTCGGCGGCGCGCGCATCTCGTCGCAGGACGGCGCGATCCTCAGCCTGACGCCGTCGGGCGAGGTCCGCTGCCTGATCTCGGTCACCGAGCAGGGGCAGGGCACCGAGGCGATCATTAGCCAGATCGTGGCCGATCAGCTCGGCCTTGCGCAGGAACACGTCAAGGTCATCACAGGAGATACCGAGGTGACGCCGCATGGCGGCGCCACCTGGGCCTGCCGTGGCGCCGGCATCGGCGGCGAGACCGCGCTGCAGGCCACGCGCGTGCTCAAGCGCAATATTCTGGAGATTGCCGCGCTCATTCTTCAGGAGCAGCCCTCGGCACTCGACATCATCGATGGCGAGGTCGTCGACGCCGTGACCCGGAACAAGCGGTTGCCTATCTCCGAGATCGCGCGGATCGCCTATTTCCGCTCCGACACCTTGCCGCCCGGCACACAGGCGCAGCTCACCGTCAGTCATCACTTTGCTCCGCAGGGCTATCCGTTCGCCTTCACCAACGGCATCCAGGGCTGTTCGCTGGAGGTCGATGTCGAGACCGGCTTCGTCAAAGTGCTGAAGCACTTCATCGTCGAGGATTGCGGCCGCGTCATCAATCCGATGCTGGTGGACGAGCAGCTTCGCGGCGGCATCGTGCAGGGGCTGGGTGCGGCGCTGTTCGAGGAATGCCGCTACAGCGAGACTGGTCAGCTCATGAACGGCTCGCTCGCCGACTACCTCGTTCCGATGCCGATGGAGATGCCAGACATCGTCATCGGCCATGTCGAGACGCCGACCGCCGACACCGTGCTCGGAGCCAAGGGAGTTGGCGAGGCCGGCACGGCGGCGGCATCCGCCTGCGTTCTCAACGCCGTCAACGACGCGCTCGCGCCGTTCGGCGCGACGATCAATTCGATCCCGATCACGCCCATAAAAGTCCTGAAAGCCCTGAAACGCTTCTAAAAAAAAGTCAGTTGGAGGAAATCATGCCCAAATCCGGTTCGACCTCGACAATATCCCGCCGCACCGCGCTCGCTGGCCTCTCCGCCGGCGCCGCCCTGCTCGCCATGCCGCGGCTCGGCCGCGCCGCGGACGAGACGATTCGCATCGGCTTCCCGACGCCGCTGACCGGTCCGTTCGCCGCTGAGGCGCGCGATCAGGTCAAATGCGCCGAGCTTGCCGTCAAGCTCGTCAACGACAAGGGCGGCATCGGCGGCCGCAAGGTCGAGCTCTTGGTGCGTGACGACAAGCTCAATGCCGGCGAGGCCGCGACCCGGACGCTGGAGCTGATCGAGAAGGACAAGGTCCACGCCGTGGTGGGCGCGCTTTCCAGCGCGGTGCAGCTCGCCGTCAACGAGGTCACCCGCGCCCGCGGCGTGATCTACGTGTCGATCAGCCAGTCCGACACGATCAACGAGGCCAAGGATTTCAGTAAGTATACGTTCCACGAGGCGCTGAACCCGCACATGACGACCGCTGCGGTGGCGCGGCAGACCCTGAAGAAGGGCATGAAGGTCGCCCATCTCGTGGCCGACTATGCGTATGGCCATGAGATGCTGCGCGGCTTCAAGCGCGCGCAGGCAGCGATCGGCGCGGACAATGTCGGCGAGATCCTGCACCCATTCGGAGCGGCCGACTATTCCACCTTCATGCCGCGCCTGATGTCGATGCGGCCGGACGTGCTCTGCATCTCCAATTTCGGCCGGGACCAGGCAAACGCGATCAAGCAGGCGGTGGATTTCGGTGTCAAGCAGCAGATGAAGATCGTCGTACCCGTCATCCTGCACAACCAGCGCCTCGCTGTCGGCCCCGACGTGTTTGAGGGCGTGGTCGGCGGGGCCAACTATTATTGGGGCCTGGAGTCGCAGAGCAAATCGGCGGCCGCTTTCAACGCGGCGTTCAAAGCTGCCAATGGCGGTGCGATCCCGACCGATTACGGCGCCTACGGCTATTCCGGCGTCGGTTCGCTGCTGGCAGCCATGCAGGTCGCCGGAGGCACCGACGCCGACAAGGTCATCGATGCCCTCGAGAAGTTGCAATACGACCTGACCAAGGGCCCGCAGCACTACCGCAAATGCGACCACCAGTCGGTGCAGTCGGTGCTGGTGCTGGAGTCCAAGAAGAAGTCCGCGATGGCGAACGACAACGATTTGTTTGCGATTCTCGCCAACGATTCGGGTTCCGACGATATGCTGCGCAGCTGCAGCGAGCTCGGCCACGCGACCTAAGCCATAGCAGATGGACCTGTCGCTGATCATCATGCAGCTTCTTTCCGGGATCGCCCTTGGGGCGGTCCTGGTGATCACTGCGCTTGGACTGACGATCGTATTCGGCATGCTCGGGGTGGTCAATTTCGCCCATGGCGCGCTGTTCATGATCGGGGCCTATGCGGGGCTGTATCTGGCATCGCTCACCGGAAGCTTCTGGTGGGGATTGCTGCTCGCTCCCATTTTGATCGGCGCGTTCGGCATGCTGATCGAGCTCGTCCTGATCCGCAGGCTCTATGGACGCTCGATCGACGATCCGCTGCTGCTCACCTTCGGCCTCAGCTACATCCTGGTCGAGGGCGTGCGCATCGTGTTCGGCAGCGACGGCATTCCGTTTCCGACCCCGCCGCAGCTCGTCGGCGTGCTCGATCTCGGCATCGGCTTCTTCCCGCGCTACCGCCTGTTCGTCATCGCACTGGTGGCGGTGGTGCTGCTGGTGCTCTGGCTGACGCTGGAGAAGACCCGCATCGGCCTCATTGTGCGCGCGGGCGCCCGCGATCCCACCATCATGCAGGTGCTCGGCGTCGATATCGGCCGGGTCTGGCTCGCGATTTTTGGCCTTGGCGTCGGACTTGCCGCGCTGGGCGGTGTGCTCGCGGGGCCCATGCGCAGCGTCAATCCGGAGATGGGCTCGCTGGTACTGGCGGAGGCCTTCGTCGTGACCGTGATCGGCGGGCTCGGCTCGATCGTCGGCGCGGTCGTCGCCGGCCTCATGGTCGGCATCTCCATCAGCCTGGTGGCGCTGTTCGCCCCTGAAATGGCGACCATCGTCATGTTCGCGCTGATGGCGATTGTGCTGCTGATCCGCCCGCAAGGCCTGTTCGGCGTGAGAGGGAGGACCGCGTGACGTCACCATCGAGCGGCGGAGCGGTCGCCAAGCCCTCGTCCAGCGGGCTTAGTTGGCTTCTCAAGCAGCGCGTGCTGCTGTCGATTGCGGTGCTGGCCGTGCTGCCCTGGCTGCTGCCGTCGCAGGCGCTGGCCGTCAACGTCCTGATCTACGGCGTCGTGGTGATGGGCTACAATCTGCTGTTCGGCTACACCGGGCTGCTGTCGTTCGGGCAGGCGGCGTTCTTCGGCGCGGGCGCCTACTTCACCGGCATTGCGATTGGCCGCTATGGCGTGCCCTGGTTCGCCGCGGTGCCGATCGCCGTCCTCCTGAGCACCGGCCTTGCCGCCGCAATTGGCATCGTCTCGACGCGCACCCGCGGCATCTATTTCTCCATGGTGACGCTGGCGCTGGCCCAGCTCGTCTATTACGTCGCGCTGCAGGCCTCGTCCTTCACGGGCGGCGAGAACGGCCTGCGCGGCTTCACCGTCGACCGCATCAGCCTGTTCGGCTTCCCCGTCAATTTCCTCGACCCCGTCAACAAATACTACGTTCTGATGGCCTTCGCGGCGCTCGCGATGTGGTTCCAGTCGCGGATCCTGAACTCGCCGTTCGGCGCCGTCATCGAGGCCATCCGCGAAAACGAGCAGCGGGCGCGGGCGTGCGGCTATGACGTCGAGCGCAGCAAGCTGATCGTGTTCATGCTGTCGGGCGCGATCTCCTCGCTTGGCGGCTGCATGCTGGCGCTGCACCTGTCGATCGTACCGCTCGACCTTTTGCACTACCAGACATCGGGCATGATCGTGATGATGGTGCTGCTCGGCGGCGCGCGCAGCTTCTTCGGGCCCTTCGTCGGGGCTGCGAGCTTCCTGATCCTGGAGGATGTCATCTCACTTTGGACGCCGCATTGGCAGATTTTCGTCGGCGCGATCTTCGTGCTGTTCGTGCTGTTCCTGCCCAAGGGGATCTGGGGAACGCTGCTCGACACGCTCGGCATCGGAAAGGCGCGGCCATGAGCGGCGAACTGCTTCGCGTCGAGGGGGTCGGCAAGCGTTTTGGCGGCTTCGTCGCGCTCGAAGACATTACCGTGTCCTTTGCGGCAGGACAGCTGACCTCGATCATCGGACCGAACGGCGCTGGCAAGAGCACCTTCTTCAACATCCTCTCCGGCGCGCTGGCCCCGACGTCGGGCACGCTGCACTTCAGGGGACGCGAGCTGAACGGCCTGCCGCAGCACCGCTTCGTGCATCAGGGCATCTCGCGCTCCTACCAGATCACGAACATCTTTCCGGACTTGTCCGTGCACGAGAATGTGCGCGTGGCAGCCCAGGCGCTGACCGTGAGCTACGACATCTGGCGCAACCGCGCCCGGCTGACGGAGCTGAACGCGCGCGCCGATGCGGCGCTTGAGGCGGTCGGACTGCTCGGCAAACGCGCTGAATTGGCAAAATTCCTCTCGCATGGCCAGCAGCGTGCGCTGGAGATCGCGATAGCGCTGGTCTCCGAGCCCGAGCTGCTCCTGCTCGACGAGCCCACCGCCGGCATGGGGCCGGAAGAGACCAAGGACATGGTCGCGCTGCTCGAACGGCTCGCGGAGAAGCGCACGGTGCTGCTGGTCGAGCACAAGATGAAGATGGTGCTCGGCCTGTCCAAGCGTGTCGTGGTGCTGCATCACGGCCGTCTGCTGGCGGACGGCGCGCCCGACGAGATCAGGAGCAACCCGGAAGTCCGACGGGTTTACCTCGGACAGAGTGAAGGCTATGGCTGAGACCGCGCTGCTCGAAATCGATGATCTCCACGCATGGTATGGCGCAAGCCATATCCTGCATGGCATTTCCCTGCACGTGAAGGAGGGCGAGGTGGTCGCTCTCGTCGGCCGCAACGGCGCCGGCAAGACCACGACGCTGCGGGCGATGATGGGTCTGATGCCGAAGGCGACCGGCCGCGTGCGCTTTGCGGGCAGGGAGCTGCTGCCGCTCCGCGCTCATCAGCGCTTCCATCTCGGTTTGGCCTATGTGCCCGAGGAACGCCGCATCGTTCCCGGGCTCTCCGTGCGCGAAAATCTCCGCCTCGGCCTGGTCGCGGCCGGAAGCGAGATCGAGGAGCGCGCCGCGATCGACGAGATCGCCGAAACCTTTCCGCGCCTGAAGGAACGCCTCGATCAGGACGGTGTCACGCTTTCGGGCGGCGAGCAACAGATGCTCGCGATCGCCCGCGCGCTGATCGCAAGGCCCAAGATGATCCTGCTCGACGAGCCCTCGGAAGGCATCATGCCCGTCCTGGTCGAGGAGATGGGCGTGCTGTTCCGCCGCCTGCGCGACGAGGGCAAGACACTGCTGCTGGTCGAGCAGAACGTCGAATGGGCCCTGCGGCTCGCCGACCGCGCGGTGATCATCGACCAGGGCGAGGTCGTGCATCAAAGCAGCGCCGCGGCGCTGCTGGCGGACAAGGACATCCAGGAGCGCTACTGCGCGGTATGACGGCTCCGGAGGGCCGCACGCCAGCAGGTCATCCAAGCAGCTTGCCGAGCTCGTTGAGCTTTGCGATCGCGGCCTTGCCGACCTCGGTGATGTTCTTTTCCGCGCGCGCTGCAAGCTCGCGATCGGCCTCGAAGCCTTTCCTGACGGCATTGACGCTTTCGCGGATCTGGCCGCCCACATTGGGGTCGCCGATCGCTTTCTTCACCGCGCCGTCGTCGAAGGCCTTGACGGTCTGCTCCTGATCCGCGAGCCGCGCGTTGCTGCCGGCTGCGGTCTCCTCGAGCGCGAGGCCGAGCGCCTCATCCAGGAGTTCGTGCAAGGCTGCGAGCGGACCCTCGGTGGCGGAGCTTGTGGTGCTGACCTTGAAGCCCGGCGTATCCGGCACGAACAGCACGGTGCCGCGCGCGAGTCTGTTCAGATCGGCATGCGGATTGGCCTCCTGCAAGGCTTTCAGCGCAGCCTCGCTGCGAACCTGGCTCAGATTGGCATGCAGCAGCTTCTCGCTGACAGCCTTGAGTTTCGTCTCGTCTCCAACGATGAAGGTGCGCATCGAAATCTCCGCGGATTAGCCGATCACGTTGAGTGGCGCCCACGGCGTGTTTGCAATGCCGCCGGGGATGATGATGTTGCTGGTCGTGATGTTGCCGATCACGGTCACTGCCCGCGCGCCGGTGAGGCGGATCGAGTTTTCGCCGCCGCGCACCCGGTTCGTGCTGATGATGGCGACCGCGCTCTCCAGCGAAACGGCGACGCTTCTGCTGCCGGATTCCACCCGGTTGTCGTTGAACAGGCATTCCTGGCCGGCCACGATCAGAACGGCGGGGGCTGGCCCGCGCGCGGACAGCATGTTGCCGATGATGCCGGCGCGCGCGCCCTCGGTGTCGTTGGCGGCAAGGCTTGCCCTGACGAACGCATAGTCGGCGCCAAGCGCGAGGATCCGCCCGTCGCCGAGCCGGATCGCGACCTTGTCGCCGGCCTGTCCGAACGGCACCTTCGGATTGACCTCCGCCGTGGTGAGCGCGAACCAGTTGCCGTCCGAATTGTCCACGCCCGGCGTGAGGTCGCGCTGCACGCTGTTGTGATTGACCTCGATCTGGGTCTGCGGCGCGCGCAGCATGATGCCGGCGCTGGTGCCGACAAACCCCTTGGCGGGCGCGACCTCGACGATCTCGTTGCCGCTCACGCGCGGGCGGTTGACGCCGAAGGTGACGACGCCGGCGCGCAGTGCCGACTTGACCGCCGTCAGGCCGATCGCGCGAACCAGATTGCCCGCAATCGTCGCGCTGTCGGCGCGTATCACCTCGATGCCGACCACGGTGCCGTTCTCGCTCTCGGAGACCGGTTCGATGTTGCGGATGCGGTTGTTCTCGATCGAGACGGCTGCGGCGTCGGTCGCGCCGCCGAGCATGATCCCGGCGCCGCAGGCGTCGATCGCGTTGAGCTTGATGATCAGGTCCTGTGCTCCGGCAATCACCTTGATCCCGGCCGTGCCGAAGCCGTGGATCTGGTTGGCGAGGATATGCGCGGTGGCGGTGCTGCGGCGGTCGAGCCCGGGGATCAGCCCGATGCCGACGTGATCGCCGGGCGACCAGTTGCGCAGCTGGTTGCGCTCGATCCACAGCCCCGCCGCGGCGCAGGCGATGCCGTTGGCCGTGACGTTACAACTGTTGCCGTCGATCGCCAGCGCGGCGCCGGGAAGCGCAAGGCCCTGCGCGGCGATAGCAGTGTCGGTGCAGCCGATGATCTCGTTGTGCGCGATCCGCGTGGCGAGCAGATGCAGCACCTCGTCGGCGAAGGCGATCGCGCCGCGCTGGCACAAGAGGACGTTCTCCTCGATGGTCACCGCGGCCGTCAGCAGGAAGCCGGCACCGTTCTCCACGCCTTTGAGCGCGCCGCCCGCAATCCCAACCGGCGCGAAGATCGCGTTCTCGGCGAGCTTCGCACCGCCAACCACACCGCGCAGCACCACCGCGGGGAGCTGTGCATTCTCGGTGCCGAGTGCCGCGATGGCGAGACGGGTCAGGCCGAGGCCGATGCAGGTCGAGACGTCGATGGTGGGATCGCGTGCGAGCGAAAGGATCGCGAGGTCCTCGATTGCGATCGCAAAAGAGTCCTGGATGGCGAAGGCGCCGGTCGGCGCCACCAGCAGCGTCGCCGGGCCCTTGCCGGCGATGCGGACCGATTTCGCCTGGTTGATCGCCACGGCCTCTTTGAGCACGTAGCGGCCGGGGCCGAGGCAGATGGTGCCGCCGGTCTCGCGCACCTTGTTGACGGCGTCCTGAATGGTGAAGCTGCCGCTCTCGTGCTGCTCGACGGTGACGCAGGCCGTGCAGGCACAGTCGTGGCCTTCGCCTTTCGGCGGCCACGGGTGGCGGCAGTCGGTGACGCTCTTGGCGTCGACGTCCCAGATGCCGAGCCGTGCATAATGGTGATGGATGCCGCGCGGCGGAGCGCGGTCGAGCAACTCGACGCTGGCATCCGCCGTGCGCGCGGCGAAGGCCCACCAGTCGCCGGCACGACAGCCCGCAGCCCCGGTCGAATCGAAGCTCACGGTGACGCCGTCCTCGAGCAGGACTGTCGTGCCCGCGGCGGGCACCTTGATCACGCCGGTCGATCCGGCGGCATCGAGATCGCCGATCTGCACCGGCGTGCCGCTGGCATCGGTCCGGAACACCTTTCCCTTCTGATCCCAGCGGCGCACCCGCAAATTGGTCTGCTTCGGCCAATCGCTGTTGGGGAATCCCGGCGGCAGCATCAGGGCCGGCAGTGCCGGTGTGAAGCTGATGCGGCGGGTCGCCTCGGTGACGGTGATGCGGCGCATCTCGCCGGCCTTCTGCGAGAGCTCCCTGGCGTCGTCGATGATCTCGACCCAGTCGCCGGTGTTGAAACGCAGCACGTCGTCGCGCCCGAGGCTGTCGAGCTCGAGTTCGGTCGCCGAGATCATGCTGGCGACGCGCGAGCCGACGCTGGCATTTTCGCGCGACCATTTGAAGGTCGCCGTGCCGCCGGGCTGGCCGGGGTCGTGGATCTCGACCCGGTAGAGCTGGTTCTCGAGGCCGCGGAAGCCGCCGGTCGGCGGCAGCTCGCAGGGGTCGGTCACCGGAGCTGCGTCGAACGTGCCTGTCGTGAGCACGCCGGTCGATGGCGCGATCACTGTGCTCCAACCCGGCATGTCGTCGTCGGGCGTCGCGCAGCTGGTGTTGGCGCCGGCATCGGTGTCGAGCACACGCACCTGCCACGCCGTCTGGAGCCGCGAGCTGGTCTCGACGCCGACGGCGATCTCGACCAGTTCCGGCCGCTCGAGCCAGGTCAGCTCGCGCTCCCAGACGTCGAGATAGACGAGATGGCGACCGGCCGTCGGCAGCGGCGGCCGCACCGCATCCGGCAGATAGGGCTGGGTCTCATAGGTCAGCTTGTCGGTGAAAACAGTCTCGGCCATGAGTTCGTCGAACAGGCGCTTGTCGGGATCGGCAAGGCCGTGGTTCTCCGCGAGCAGACCGTCGACATAGAGCCGCCCCTTGCCGATCTCGAGCGTATTGCCGGCAACGCCGAGCTTGAATGCATCCGGGGTCGTCGAGGACACCGTATCGCGGTCGAGAATGTCGCTGGCGAGTGCACGCAGCCYGCGATCTAGGATCGCCATCAGCTCGTTGGCGTCGCCGTCCAGCAGCACCGCGCCCTGTTTCAGCTCCACGCCGGCGAAGTCGAGCAGCGGGTCGAGACGAACGCGTGAGAAGTCGGCACCCATGATAGCCTCCGATGCACTCGGTCAACTCGCGAAGAACAGGCCCGCGTGCAGCCCGAAACGTAGATATTCATCGAGCCGCAGCCTGAGATTGGCCTCGCGCTGCGGCTGGAATAATGCGTTGAGAACGCCGATCTCGCTGTCATTGTCGCCGCCGGCGCGGATCGCAGGACTGGTGGCGCGGCGCAGCTGCCCGTAACCGGGATCGCCATAGCGCAGCGAGGTGAACAGCGGCAGCGCCGTGGCCGCCGTGTCATTCGGCACGCAATGGAAGCGCCGCGGCGTGATCGAACCCGCGGGCACGTAACAGAAGCGGACGCAACCTTCCTGGCGGCGCTGGACCAGCAGCGGCGCGATCCACTTTTCCGCGGGCTTTGGACCAAGCTCTGCGAAGAAGATGGTGTTGGAGGCGAGCTTCAACAGTTTCGTGTGAACCTTGCCGATGACGGTGCATTGGGCGACCGTCAGTTCGGCGCCGGGGCTGCCCGCGGCATCGGCGGCAAAGGCGACGTTCGCCGGCGCGCCGGCATCGATGATGCAGTCGGTCAGCGTCACCTCGGCATCAGTGACGGCGCGGATCGGGCCGACGATGCAGCGCTCCAATGTCACTTTGGCGAAGGGATGCTCGATGATCAGGCTCGGCTCGCCCGGCGAGGTCGGACGGCCGTCCCCATTCAGGGTAAGTCCGGGCACCAGCGTGCAATCGCGCAGCAGCAGCTCCCGCGGCTCGACATCGGCAAAGGCCGCCAGCCGCAACGCGCCGCCCGATATCACGAGCCCGTCGAGCGTGAGGCGACCGCGCGCGCCGATGTCGAGCGTGATCTCGCCGCCCGCCGCCAGCAGCGGGCGGGTCTGGTCATGCGCGGCGACCACGACATGGTGCGGCGTGGCATCGCCGATCACGTCGTCGACCACAAAGGTCGGCGTCTCCTTGTAGGTCAGGCTGTCGCCGATGATGAGGCGGCCACCGGTCCTGATCAGGTTGAGCTTGGCCTGCCACGCGCCTCCAGCACCGACGGTCTGCTCGTTGCCGATATCGCCCGACCCGGGCACGCGCGGATATTCGCCGCCGCCGATCTGCCGCGCAGTGCCGTAGTGGAATGTCGCAAGCAGCGGTCCGTCGGCGGGATCGCCGAGGAGCACGCGGCCGCGTTCGGGATCGAAGCCGATCGTGCCGGCCGTCACCTGCGCCTCATGGGCCCAGCCGATCACATTGCCGCCGCCATCGAGAATGTCGCGGAGATCGCAGACCCGCACCTTGGCCGTCGACACCGGCATCGGCGGGGTGCCCGGCGTGAAAAACACCAGGCTCTCGCCGGCGCCATAATCGTCCTCGCGCCGTGCGTCCGGCTGTGCGGTTGCCTGTGCGGCGCGCACCGCCATTGCCATCAGCCGCACCGACAGCGGCTCCGGCGCATTGATCGGCTCGGCGAGATGGGAGACGTCGGACTCGGCCTGAGCGAATCGAAACAGCCGCATGTCCGCGCCGAGCGGGTTGAGACGGAATTTCCGGCCGGTCGCGTCGCCGGCATCAGGCGTCAGCGGCACCGCCGTGAGCGACAGCGACAACAGCCGCCACAGGACGATGCCGATGTTGGGGATGTTGTAGCGGCCGGCGCCCGTTTCCGGCCGCCGCATCTCGGCGGTGTGCGCGATGCTGTTGAAGGCGCCGTCGCGCCGGAACAGTGCCGCCGTGTCGCGCAGATTGCAGGTCGCGGGCGCATGCAGGCGGATGTGCTTCATGTATTGCGTGGTGGCGAGCTGCTCGAAAAATTCGACCGCATGTGCCGGCCAGCCGGTGACGTCCTGCGCGAGCTCCTCCAGCATCAGCGCGGTGCCCTTGCGGCGGCGAAAGGCGATGGTGTCGGCGACTTCGGCACGCGGCGAGGTCAGCTCGGTGCCGAGCCCGCGCAGCGGCCGGTAGCCGATGAGGTCGCCGATATAGGGCGTCACCCACTCGGCGCAGGTTTCGATGAACTGGTCGTCGTAGAGCTGGTCGACGGACTCTTCCAGCGTGGCGAACTCGCGCGCAAATGCCGCCAATAGAGCCTGGAGCGGACCGGCCTTTGCGGGATCGCCCGCAAGCGCGGCGTCGCGCAACCGGTGCAGCGTCGGCAGCAGGCTGTAGAGCCGTTCTGGGGTGAGGCTGTTCATGCCATCTCCTCCAGGAGGTCGAATGGCGCCGGGTTCAATGTCAGGAGTTCGCTCGGTCTCGCCACGCCCTGGTCGACGTGCATCCGCGAGGCGAGCAGGCGGACCTGGCGCGAGGGAATGATCTGCGCGAAGGGCGCCGTGCCGCCATAGAGCTGGACGAGGTCGACAGCAATGACGCCGGGCACCGATTGTGCCGCCGCGATCACGTCGGATTGCTGCACCGGCTGGCCGAGCTCACGCGCGTCGAAGGTGAAGTGCGCGCGCAGCGCCGCCTCAACGGCGGTGAGTACGGCCTTGGCGTCGAAATCGGGATCGCGTTTGACCTTCAATCCGATCCGGAAGGTGCTGGCCTGGTAGGGCAGCAGCATGACGGCGACATGCGGATCGCCGCCCGCCTTCAGCGCAGCGAGCAAATTGGTCCATACCGGGCTTGTCGAATTGACGGGAGCGCCGGGTGGCCCCGCGATCGTGATGGCGATGGTCTTTCCGCGCGGCAGTTGCAACACCTGCGCCTGCGCCTTGGCGATGCCGGTGAAGGCGCGGGCAAAATCCTCATAGTCAAGGACGGACACGACGCGGCCGAGCGTGCGGGCGCCGAGCGGCATGCTGCGTCGCGCCGCGTCCGCCGGCTCCGGATCGTTGCCGCCTTCGGCCGCAAACGGGTTGCTCACGCCCTTGAGGCCGAGCGGGCGCGACAGCAGTTGGCTCAGCGTCTCGGCGCGAACATTGCCGGCGACACCGATGCCCTTGCGGTAGGTGGCGCGGATGTTGTTGAGCCCGCTCGGCAGCCGCGCGCCGCTGACGCCATCGCCGAACTTCACGAGATTGCGCCCTTGCTCGTCGATATCAAGCGCGAAGACGCGATCGGTGGCAGCCGCGCCGTACAGCGTCGCGCGCTCGTGCCATGCGATCTCACCGACGCGCAACGTCAATTCGCTCGCGGCACCGCTCTCATTGGCGGCGGCGCGATAGGTCAGGGGAACCTGCTTCAGCTCGAATTGCTGGAACGGCTGGGCTGCATCGCCCGAGCCGAGGATTTGAGTCACCGTCTCGCCATGCGAAGCCGGCACCACATTGCCATGAACCACGATGCTGCCGCGGTCGAGGCTGCCGGCGAGCGGCGGATCGATCTGAAGCATGCAGCGGCCGGCATCGACAGCCTGGGCGGTCACGAGGTTGGCCTGCACGACAACAGCCTGGCCGTCGGAGACGCGATTGCCGCGTACGATCAGCCGTCGCCCTGCGACGAGGCCATCGGCACTGACGGCTGCAGGGATGCTGCTGCCGGTCGCGGCATCATCGACGGCGTAGGGCGCAAGCGCGAGCTGCTCGGACTGCACGAAGGCCGTGATGCGACGAACTTGGTCCTGATAGCGGTCGTAATGGGAGCCACGCAATTGCAGCCGCGTGACCTTGCCGGCCAGCGCGAACTCCGCGCGCGACGTCTCGTTCGCATCGGCGACCTGGTAGACGTCGAGATGCGGGCCAAGATCGAGGATGACATCCGACTTGCCGAAGGCCTTGATGATGACCTGGATGAAGCCCTTGGCTGCCATCGAAAGCACGACGTAACCGCCGGCGCGGACCTCGGAATAGACCGTATCGAGATCAATGAAACCGCCGCCCTGGGCCGAGCCCATCGGCGAGATCGTGTAGTCGGGCCACTCCGGCGCGTCACTCCCGCTCGGATAGTTGTTGCGAAAGTCCGTCGACATCGACTTCCACATCGGCGCGTTGTGGCCGAAGGGTGCTGCCCGCTTGCGCAGCGCATAGACCTTCGAATTTTGCGCGGCCGTGACCCCGGAGAGGCCGGCTTGCCAGGTGATCTTGGTGCGATCGAAATCCGATTGCAGTTCGACACTGTCGATGAAGCGGAAATCGCAGTTGCTGTCGTTCGTACCGGGATTGAAAGCATCGCCGACGATCAGCAGGGCATCACCCGGCTTCAGATTGTTGCGCTGGCCGGCGAGGTACATGACCGTGTCGCCTTTGTCCGGCCGGCGTGTCTCCGCCAGCCACGGCCGGATCGCATTCCAGGCCGGCCGTGCGGCGTCCAGTCGCTCGACCGTTTCGAAGGTCTGCGGCTTCTCGTCCGGCCCCGGTACGCTCTGCACTTTCGTGCCGATCTCGATCGACACTTGAGCGGGCACGCCGGTGACGAAGCTGCCCGGCTCGGGCGACAGTTTTGGCGGCGGCGCGGGCGGCGTTTCCAACGTGAAGGCAAGCCATGTCTCGGCGGCGACGCCGGGCCGCAGGCGGTAGCCGATCAGCCGGCCCATCTCCTGGAGCGACACGCGCTCCAGCGCGGTGCGAAGATAGGATTCGTTGGCGATGCGCTCTTGGTAGAAGGTGAGCACGTCGGCAGCGCAGGCGAATGCATCGATCAGGCCGATGGTGAAATCGTCATCGGCGCGGCTTTGCAGCTTGCCGAGCGGCGCGAACGCGGCAGAGGACAGCGCGGCGTGCAGGCTGTCGCGGAACTGGGCGTGGTCGCCGACGCGGTAGGCGATGGCGGAGAGGCCGTAGCGGTTCGAGATGCCTTGCGGCGTCTCGGCTTCAATGCCGGCGCAGCAGCCGCAGCTCTCGCTGCCGGCAGGCAGGGCATGAGGCTTGACGGTTGGAACCGGTAGCGTCATTTGCCGCCTCCCGCCTCAATGATGAGCCGGCCGCGCTCGCGGAAGCTCGGATTATTGGCGAGCTGCGCGATCTCGAGGCTTCCGATCGGGATCACCTCGTCATCCAGCGAGGTCGCGATCGGCGAGATCAGCCGCTGGAATTTTTCCGCCTGCACCGCCTCGACACCCTCGACCGCTTGTGCGGCCGCGATGATGCGGCTGAGATAGACGGGATCGCCGAAGGTGAAATTGTCGGGATGGAACAGGCCGAGCGTGCCATCGGGCAGCACCGCGCTCGACAGCACCGTCCGCACGGCCTGCGCGACATCGGCGCGGAAATAGTCCGGCTTGACGCAGACATGCAGTGTGACGTCGAGCGGCACATAGCGCGGCGGTCGTACGTCGAGGTCGTAGCCGGCCATCCTGAACCGCTCGAGATGGTTGCGCAGTTGCGTAGCGAAGGGCGCGTCGACTACGCCGCCGCCGAAGCGGTCGGGCGTCACGAACACGGTGTGCCAGCTTCCGGTCCAGCGGAACGTTGCGGCCGCGCGCTGCACGTCGGCGCGTCGTTCACTGGCGGCGGCGTAATCGGCCGCCGTCACCGCGCGCTCCTGGGTACGGAACGCCTGTGGGGCATCTCGGCGGGCGGCTTCGATGTCCTCGGGCTCGACGCCGCCGGATGCGGGAAGCGGATTGCGTACAGCCGCGAACACGCCGTCCGTGGTGCTGACGATGTGGGCGATGGCTTCGGCGCCGACATTTCCGGATGTGCCGTTGCCGATCCGGTAGGTCGCCGTGAATGCGGTGTCTTCGGCCGGGCGCTTGCCGAGCAGGCCGTCACCGAACCGCAGCAGGGCGTGGCCGTGGTTGTCGATCTCGACCACGACATGCGGCGCATTGCCGGCGCTGTCGATCAGATCGCGCCGCGGCAGCCAGTGCTCGGTGATGCCGGCGACTTGTCCCGTGAGATCGACGATGGCAGGCGTGGCGTCGCGCGGCGACAAGAGCGAAAATGCGCTGGCCGCCCACCACGGCTTGTCGTTGCTGACGGGAACGGCGAGCAGCGCGCGGAGATCGAAGGATTGCGTCAACGGGCTGTTTGCCAGCACCGGGCGGAAGCGCGGCGGCAGCATGACGTCCGGGGACGAGGTGCAGCAATTGCCCGGCGCGCGCGAAGCCTGCTTCAAGCTGGCGCGCGGCATCACGCCGAGCTGTTCGGGCGGCAGCGTGCGGCCGTGATCGACGAGCACGATATTGCCGCGCGCAACACTGATCGCGAGCTCGGGGCGGTCCTCCACCGTCAGGCAAAGCGGGAAGGGCAGCGCGTCGGCCTCGCTCCAGGCGATCTCGGTGACGTCGACCAGGCCGTCGACCGGAGGCTCGTCGAACAGCCCGCCCGACGGATCGCTCGTAAGCGTCCTCTCGGTCAGCCGCACCGCCCAGCGATGGCCGGGATCGGCATCTGCGGCAGACAACGTCGTTGGGCTGATCACCTCCTCGAAGATCAGGATATCGCCGATGGCGAGCGTATCAATGTGGCCGCGCAACGTCGCACGCGTGGTGCCGCGGGGCAGGCAGCATCCGTTGTTGCCCCAGGCATAGAACGTGAGGTTGTTCTGTTGCTGGTCCAACTCGGCTGGCGCGACCGTTTCGAACACCTCGGCGCCACCGTCGATCGCGTCGTTCAATTCGCGCGAGCCCGGCGTCAGCACCGCGCCGAGGCCCGGCACGCGGGTGAGCAACTGCGTCCCCTTGGGCAGCGCGATCTTCTGCCCATTGACGTCGAAATGCACGAAGGCGCGGGCGTTGCAGCCCTCGTGCAAATGATAGTCGACCAGCCTCGCATGCCGCCGGACCGAGATGCGCTGCCGCGCGGTGGCGAGATAGGCTTCGTTGGCGACCGCATCTTGGCGATAGGCGAGGTTGTCGGCGGCATAGGCGAGCAGCTCGACCAGGGTCACGCCGAGATCCGCCGCCGAACGCTCCTGCCAGCCGGGCACCAGCAGGCTCAGCCTGTCAAGCATTAGCCGGCGAAAACCCTGATAGTCGCGCGCGAGATAGTCGATCTCCGGCCTCAAGCGCGGCACGGGCGGGCACGGCGCGGTGCCTGCGCAGTCATAATCCGAGGGGCATTCGACCTTGAAGGTGAAGTCGATCGCCGACAGCTTCGGATCGAACCCGGCCGGCGGCAGGGCCGAGCCGGAATTGGCGAAGATGCCGAAATTGTAGATCGAATAATCCCCGCTGCTGTCGGTCCGGACGACCAGCGTGCGGGCGAGATCGTCGACGGTGTCGACCAGGCCGGGCTCGGCCTCGGCCGGCAGCGCGTCGGCCGGCGCGCACCAGACCACGCCGACGGTCGCGATCCGCTCGCCGCCGGTGATGCGCAGATTGTCCGGCGAGAGCGTGAAGCCGGAATGCAGCAGCCGCACCAGCAGGGTCTGTTGCCGTGGCGCGCCGGGCGGAGAAGCGAGGTCGAGCACCTCGATGAATGCGATGGCGTTGGCGCTGCCCTTGGCCTCGAGCACCTCGAGCCGGCGCGGGTCGCAGCAACGTTGCTTCATGCCGCGCCTCCCGGAACCGCAAAGCTTGCGACGTGGCTGGTGCGGTCGGCCAGCACCACGTAGCGGATCTCGACCCGCAGCACCGCATCGTCATTGATCACCTCGACCGAGGTGACGGCGATCAGATGCGACAGGTGCTGATGCAGCGCGGCCTGGGCCAGCATCTGCGTGGTCGCGGCGAGCGTCACCGAATTGGGCTCGAACACCAGCGCCAGGAGTCCCGCGCCGAAATCCGGCCGCATCACCCGCTCGCCCTGCATCGTGAACAGCACCTGCTCGATCAGGTCGCGGATGTGATCGGGACGGCCGGTCGTGGCCGTGCGGCCCTGGTCGTCGAAATGATAGGGGAAATCGAGTTCGCTGCTCACGCCGTCCTCCCCTCAGGTTGCCAGCACGCGCCTCTGCGCCACGACGGGCAGCATCGGGGTGCCCGTCGGCGTGCAGACGGATTGCCCCATCATGGTCGCGGCCGGTGCGCCGCCGATCATCACCCGTGCGGCGCCCACTACCATCTGCGCCGTGACGCAAGGCGGCGCCGAGCCGGTGAGCGAGCAGGCCGCGATCGCATAGGGGCTGGTGAGATTGACCGCGGGCTGGCCCGACAGCATCACGCGCGGGAACGGCGCGATCGGCGTCGCCTGTCCGGCATGGCTGCACAATACCGTGGCGCCGAGATGCAAGACGGGAGCGGGCATGTGCGTCTCCTAGATCACGGTGAGCGCGCCGAGATTCACGTCGACGGTCGGTCCGGTCATGGTGATGACCGCGCCTTTGCCGTTGGAAATGGTGATGCCGACGTCGCTGACCGAGATCATCGCGCCCGTCGTGGTCTGCATCAGGATGCCGCCGGTCGGGCCCGGCACGTCGCTGATGGTGAGACCGTTCTTCAAGGGGGTTTGCAGGGTGATGCCGGGGACGCCGGGTGGCACTGCGTGCGCCAGTACCGGCACCTCCGCGGCACTGCCCCAGTAGCACCCGACCCAGATCGGATAGTCGGGGTCGCCGCGCTCGAACTCGATCCAGACCCCGGCGCCGATGATCGGCACCGTGAAGAAACCGGCATTGATGCCTGCGGTCGGCACGCAAGGCATCGCCCAGCTCGTCGGTATCACGGCGCCGACGTCGGGCACCATCACCTGGATCCGGCCGATCTGAAGCGGATCGATATTGTTGATCACCACCGCGCGATACTTTCCGAAAAGTGGCGCATCGCTCATGTCGGCACCTGCGGAACGGTCGAGATCAGCGCGTTGCGTGCGAGCGAGAATGATTGCTTGTAGGAGCCGCGCTCGATCTCGTGGGTGACGTTCTTGACGTAATAGAGCCCGTCGAACGGGAGGCCTGCGCCGCGCACGCCAACCAGTTGCCGCGACTTCAGAACGCGGCCATATCTGGCGACGTCGAGCTTGCCGCTCCCGAACACGCTGTCGCTGTGCTGGCTGGCGTAAGCGAGCCCCGCCATCAGCGCCTGCGGCGCGGACAGATGCGCGGTGTTGGAGAGCTTCTCGATCTTCGGCGGCAGCGGCGGCACCACGCCGAGCGGCGGGCTCATCGGCGTGATGTCGGGGATCGGCACCGGGATCGGCGCCTTGCTGTTGGCCTCCTGGAAGAACACGATCGGCATGACCTTGCGTTCCTTGTCGAAGTTGAACGAGATTTCCTCGACATTGGTGAGCGCGTCCATGTTGGTGGTGAGTGCCGGCTGCGGCGCGCCAAAGCGGATTTCCGGTCCCCAATAGGCCTTGGAGGCACCGGGCGCGGGACCGGCTTCGAGATAGAAGACGTAGCCGGCTTCACCCGCGAGCTTCTTGACGTAGGCGTAGTCGCTGCCCTTCTGCTGCGGGATCTGCTGGACCGGGATCGGCGGGATATCGAGCACGCTCGGGATCACCATCGGGATCACGCCGAGTGCTGCGTATTTGGCAAGGATGGCCAGCACGCGCACCGAGGGCGGCATCGCCGGGAAGGGCAGGCCCGGCAGCTCGATGATGTCCATCAGCGCCGACATGTCCTTGCCCTTGATCACCAGCTTGCCGACGCCGCCGCTGCCCGGCTGTGTCTCGACATTGGTGACCATGCCGTCGATGACGGACTCGGCCATGCCGTTGATGGTGACGATCAGCACCACGCGCAGCAGCGGCGGCAGCGCGCCGCCGCCGGCAAGCAGGAAGATGGTGCGCAGCGGCGAGCGCACCGGCAGGTCGAAAGTCAGCTCGAATCCGCTCTGCGCATCGCCCGATCCGATCTCGATCTTGGCATGGGTCAGCGTCTCCAGCACCTCGCGCGGCGCCGGCACCGGCGCCGGGCCGATCTGGAGCGAGAGCTGGACGCCACCCTGCATCATCGGGAATCGTCTCCCTAAAGCCCGTTCGGGCGCGGGATCTGCACGCGCTCACCGGGCGTGTCGGTGAGTTCGAGCGGATCGGTCACGACATTGGCGTCGGCGATCCGCCAATACAGTTCAGGGTCGCCAAGCGTTGCGGAGGCGAGCGTGTCGGGCCGGGCGCCGGCATTGACGATGTGTTCGCCGGCGATGCCGATGTCGCGCCCCTGGGGGATGAAGCGGCGCAGCACATAGGCGACACCGGGATCGTCGGCGCTGCGCTTGAGCCGTCCGATCGCGGTGCCGTGATAGCGGCTGTTCGGCGGAAAACTATTGTCCGGAAACGCGCCGGCATCGATCAGCATCTGGACGGGATCCGAGGACATCATGTGCTCCGTCAGGGCAGGCTGGAAAGACCAAGCGAGGCCAGTGAGGCGCTCCCGGTCAGGCCGGCAAGCGTCTCGCGATTGCGCAGGTAATTGAGGAAGATGGTGCCGCCACGATGCGAGAAGCCGAGATCGTCGGTGCTCATCACATGCAGCCCGAGCGAGACCTTTGCGCGGATCGGATTGAGCGCGGGATCGAACGCTTCCTCGACGATGGAGAACTCGGCGACGCGCACCGGCGCGACCCGGTTCTTGCTCCAGACGAACAGAGTGAGCGGCGCCTCCGGCGGCAGGATCTCGAGCGTGCCGCCATCGGCCTGGCTTGCGATGCCGAGCAGATCGTCGACGCTCGGATTGACGAGCGCCTCGAGCACCGCGAGCTGCGGCGCGATGCCGAAGGCGACCGCATTGGCGTGCGCGTCGGGATCGGCGAGCTGGTCGGTGGCGTCGATCTCGGCGTCGAGCTTGATGGTCTCGATCGCGGGCCCTTTCAGCCGGAACGGTTGCGCCCGCCCGCCGGCCGAGCCGTCGCCGCCGGTGCCCTGCACCTGGTAGCTGCGGCTCAGCGTGTCCGGATTGTACTGGAGCGCGATCTGCCGTCGCACCGTGCCGCCGCCCGGCGCCAGCACCACGAGGCCGCCCTTGATCAGTTTTGGGGACGAGGTGAGGCCGGTCATGGCAGGCGATCCCCCGATGGGCCGCGCGACGGTGGCAGCCGTTTCATCTGAAGGTCGAGCCGCAAGTCGCGCTSATAGCGTTCAAGACTGCCCGGTGCGAACGCGGCAATCCGGAGCGTCGTATCGACGGCGCGGTTGACGTAGAGCGTCAGGCCCCGCTGCGCGTACACGTATTCATTGGCTTCGACCTCGAACGTCCCCTGGAACGAATTGAGCCTTGTCTCCGGCTCGCCGAGTGCGTCGAGCAACGACGGCAGCGGCTCGACGAGGACGACGTCGGTCGCATCGATCAGCACCACCGTGCCGTCGTTTGCCCATACCCGCGCGCCTCGCGCGAAGCCTGCGGCCGCGGCGTTGAACCAGTCGGTCCGGTGCCTGGCGCTGCCGAGCGCGCCCTGTCCATGCCAGGAGCGGTCGAGATCGAACACGGCTGCGACGTCGTCGAGGGAGGTCGGGTGCGCGAGGCCTGCGAACGAACGCAGGTCGCGGCCGGCGAGCAGCCGCAGCGGTGACAGAGCGAGATCCGACGGGCGCGCGGCTTGCATCGCTCAGCCTCCGATCTTCTTGACGTCGCCCTGGAAATAGGCGGCGTAGAGGTTGCGGATGCCGACGACGTTGACGAGCTTCACCGCCTCCGCATACGAGGAATAGCGTCGGCGTGATGCCGGCTGCACGGTGATCGGTTTGAGCTTTGCATATGCGGGGCCCTCAACCGCCTCGCGCAGCTTGGGATCGTTGACCCGCGGTGCGACATTCTCCCAGGCGATCTCGTCGAAGAGCGAATCGACGCCTTCGATCAGCGTATTGTTTTCGTTGGAGCCGTCGCCGAAAGTATTGGCGAAATTGTCGTATTCCGTGGTCCGCAGCGTGTGGATATATTYGTGGATCAGCGTCTGGAACATGTCCCACAGGAAATCGCGATCTTTGTCCGAGTCGGCCTTCTTGAAGATCTGGATGTTGATGTCGCCGAGATTGGCGGAGGCATCCCAGCCGCGGTCGATTTCGTTCAGCTTGTCGACCTGCGCGGCCGTGCTGGTGAAGTCGTCGGCGATCTGGTCGAGGATGATCGCCTCGTCGCCCACGGGATTGTTGCTGGCATCGAAATGCGGCGAGGCATTGAGCTTGCGATTGATGGCGCGCACGCGGTCGTTGGCCTGAAAGAAATACCGCATCAGCGCCTTCGCCTTGTCGCGCTTCTCGGTGCTGTCCATGCCCGCGAGCTCGGCCTCGGTCTCGGCGAACAGGTCGTGGATGTTGCCGCGCGCGCCGAGCGTATCGGCTTTCAGCTCGGGATGCTTCGACCGGTCGTAGTACTCGCCGAACACCTTGTCGGTTTCGTCCTTGCTGGCCTTGCCGATCCGCTCGAACTCCGCAAGCTGGTGCACCTTGTTCGGATCGCCGTGCTCCGCGGTCCCCTTGTCCTTGACCATTTCATCCCAGTAGTCCTGGATCATGCCGGGCATCAGCAGGCGCAAGGCGTCGTCGTACTTCTTCTTGCCCGCCGGGGAGTTGTCGAATGGCAGCGGGCTGCTGGGGTCGGGCCTCAGCGCCACCGCGATGTCTGCCTTCTTCGCGGCATCGGGTTCGACCGTCGTCGACAGATCGCCGGCGCTGGTGATCAGCGTGACGTCGCGGAACACGCCCTGAAGCATGACGTCGTATTTGTCGAGGATCCTTTCCGTCGCGTCAGCCTGCTGTTTGAGCGTTGCTTTCTTCGCCGGATCGCTTTCGTCCTCGGCCTGGTCGCTGAGGAGGTCGAACCGGCGGGCGATGTCGGCGCGCTCGCGGCCGAGTTCCTCCGTGGCCTTCGCCCGCTCGGCCGGCGCGAGCGCGAACACCTCCGCGGCGATGGTGGCGACCTCGTCGTGGCCCGCTGCCGTCGCAATCCGGATCTTGATGGCCATGGCATCGTAGGCGAAGGTCGGCGCGCCCTTGCCCGGTTCGCCCAGCGGCTCGACGTCGCCCTTGGCGAGCGCGTCGCGTCCGCCGCGAAAGCGGGTTGCGAAGAAGCGCTTCAACCTCTTGTACTCGGCGCCGTCGATGTCGGATTCGAGCTCGGTGACGCTGAGTTTGCCTGAACCGAACATGATCCTCAGTGCGGCGATATCGCTCAGCTCGAGCAGGTCGAGGATCGCGTTCTCGTCGTCATCAAGTGTGGGGCCGTCCTGCATCTCCAGGATCAACAGCGCCTTTTGGGCTGGATCGAGCTTGAACTCGGCCTGGCCGGCTTTCCACCGACGGACGATCGCACGCGCCTTGTTGTCGCTGTCGAAGCTGCCTTCGATCGCCGCGGACTTGGTGATCTTTTCGAGATAGGCGAGCAGCTCCTTGTCGCCGAAATTGCCCTCGGCGCCGAAGAACACGGCGATCGATTCGTACCAGGCGAGCCGCTGCACCGCCGCTGGCGGCACGGTCGCGCCGCGCTGCTGCACGACATGGGCGAGCTCGTGCGCCAGAATGTGCCGGCCACGTGGGCTTTGCGGATTGTATGCGCCGTCGCCGAACACGATGTGGGCGCCCGCGGTGTAGGCGGTTGCGCGGATCGCACGGGCCGAGGCTGCGGCCTGCGCGTCGGTGTGGATCCGCACATGGCTGAAGTCGGACCGGAATTGGCGTTCCATCGTCTCGCGTGTCGGAGCGCCGAGTGGCGAGCCTGCCGATCCGACCACCGCGGATACCGCGCCCGGCGCGGCCTGTCCCGTCGTGCCAGCAGAGCGTGGAAGCGGCGACAGCACCGGGGCCGGGCCAGCCGGCTGCGATGGCCGCAGGGCGTTCTCGGCCGCGTGCTCGGCTTCGCTCTCGAAGCGGTCGCGGGCCGGACGAAGCTCGAGCGAAGGCGCATGGGCCGGCGAGGATTGCTTCGGCACTGCCTTTGGTGCGGCATGCACGGTCATAGCTTGCCTCGCGGAGCGCCGGCGCCGGATGTCGTGGTCAATCGTGCCGCGATCCGATCGGCGACGGCGCGCGGCGCCTCGGCATGGACGGCGCTCGCCTCGTTGGCGGACCCCGTGAGCCGCTGTTGCAAGGCCTGTCCGATTGCGTCGGCAAGTCCCGCAGCTTCGGAGTGTCGCGACGCATCGACGACGAGACGTCCAATCCGGATATCGATAGCGGCGTGTTTCATGGCCCGACTCCCGGCCAAGGCCGCTCGAGCTTGGAGAACTCGGCACGCACCGCGGCATTGATCGCGTCCTGCTCGATCCGTCCGCCGCCGGCGGCGGCCAGGAAGGCGGCGTTAAGCGCGATGGCGCGGATGTTGCCGCCGGTCAGTTGCAGTCTGGCGAGGCCTGCGAAATCCACCTTGCCGAGCGGTGCATCGGAGGGGAACTGCATGCGCCACAATGTTTCGCGCGCGGCAGCGTCAGGGTAGGGGAACTGGACCACGTAGCGGATGCGGCGCAGGAAGGCGCGGTCGAGCGCGCTCTTCATGTTGGTGGTGAGGATCACGAGCCCGCGATAGGTCTCGATCCGCTGCAAGAGGTAGGCGATCTCGATATTAGCGAAGCGGTCATGGCTGTCGCGCACCTCGCTGCGCTTGCCGAACAGCGCATCGGCCTCGTCGAACAGCAGGATGGCGCCGCTGGTCTCCGCGGCCTCGAACAGCCGGCTCAGATTCTTCTCGGTCTCGCCGATATATTTGCTGACCACGCTGGCAAGATCGATGCGGTAGAGATCAAGTGCGGCCGCGCTCGCGATCGCTTCGGCCGCGTAGGTCTTGCCGGTGCCGGATTCGCCGACGAACAGCGCGGCGGTTCCGAGCCCGCGGCCGTTATGCGCGGCAAAGCCCCAGTCGCCATGGACGCGCGGCCGGTGCTGCAATTCATTCGCGATGGCGCGGAGCTGCGCGGTTACCACCGGGGGCGCGACCAGGTCGTCGAAGCCAACGCGGCTGTCGATCCGCTGCGCCAGCGTGTCAAGCCCGCCGCGCACCGCGGCGCGGCAGAGCCGCCATACCGCCGGCCCGAGCAGAGCGGGATCGGCCTGGGTCTCGGCGAGGGCTTCGGTGACCACGAGGCGCAGGTCGGCGGCGGGGACGTCGAACTGCCGCAGCGCCGGGCGCAGCGCGGCTGCGAGCGCGGCGGCCTGCTCGCGCGTAAGCCCGCGCAAGGCTGCGACCTGCCGCGCGGCGGCCGGGGCATCGGCGACCTGGAGCCGCAGCATGCGGCGCTGCCGCAGTCGCGACAAGCGGGCCGGCTCCGGCGCGTTGAGCACGATCGCGGGTCCCATCAGATGGGCGAGCAGCGTCATCGCATGCGCCTCGGCATCCGCCGCCTCGATCGGGCGGTCGAGCTCGAGCGCGATGATGGCATCCGAGAGCGCGGCCTCGCGGTCGAGCAGACGGGCGATCTCGGCGAGCTCGCGCGGATCGTGCGGCAGGTCGCGGGCGTGCAACCACAGGCCGTTCGCACCGAGGCAGGCGAGCGCGGCGCGCGCGAGGTCGCGCTGCGGCTCGATCTCGCCGCGAGCGTGACCCAGGGTGGCCAGGGCGGCCGCGCCCGTGCCGAGCGCGTGCGCGATCGTGTTCGCCTGTGGTGTATCGGGCTCGATGGATCCGACCGGCTCGCAGCGAACGAGCCCGATCAGGCGGGCATCCATCGCGGGGACGCCGGTCAGGTAGTGCAGCACGCGCTCGTCGATCTGGATCGGGCGGCGCGGCGGCGCCTCGCGGCCCTCGCATGCGATCAGGCGCCAGCGCCGCAACGGCCGGAGCGGCGAGAGCGCATCCCAATGTGGTTCGCTCAGCATCTGCATGGCGAAATTGAACGTCGGCTGCGTGCTCGCGATGGCTTCGGGCGCTTGCGCTATCGCCACGCCGACGAGGCGACGCAGCGCACTGTCGAGCTCGACGCCGGCCGCGAGCAGCACGACGTCGCGCTCGAACGCCGACAGGCCGAACAGCTTGGTCAGCGCCTCGAGCGCGGGCTCGAAATCATCGGCGCATTCCGGCGGAGGCGGCTCGGCGTTGGCCGATGTATCGCGCAACTGCCGTGCGAGTCGCCCGCGCAGCGCAGCGAACTGCGCCGCCAGCCAATGCTGGTTGCGGCTGGCCCAATCGAGCACGGGCTGCGCTTGCGGTCTGTCGTGCATGTTCATGGCGGCACGCTCAGGGTTTGCGAGGCATCGAAAGCGGGCGCATCGCCGCTGAGATCGAGCAGGAGGCTGTCGACGCCGTCGATGCGCAACCGCGCCGGATAGGCCCCGGCGGGAAGCGTCGCGGGGAAGTCGAACACCAGCGGATCGGTGGCCGCGCTGCGCGGTTTGGCGGTGGCTTCCGCCGTGCCGAGGACGAGGCTCGCGCGCTGCCGCGGCTGCACCTGCGGCCGCGAGAATAGGGTGGCCGTGACGCGCAGCGGCGCAGTCTTGCGCAGCACGGTCGCTGCGGGCAGCGAAAGTCCGGCATCGGCTGCAATGACCAGTGCTGGGGCGATGACCAGGGCCACCGCGTTGGTCTCGCGCTCATTGGCTTCGCCGGCCGGCAGCAGGCGCAGCGTGAGGCTCCATTGCCCCGGCGCGAGCGCTGCCTGCGCGGCAGCATCGTTCGGCAGCGTCACGGTGAGCTCGGTGCCGTCGTCGTTGGGTGCGCCCGGCACCAGTTCAAAAGGCGCCGGAAATAGCGGGTGCGCCAGCCGCACATGAAAATTGCTGCCGCTGAGGCGAATGCCGGAGAGCACCACGGGCTCGCCAAGCCGTGCGCCGGCCTGCTTGTTCTGCGGCGTCGCCGCAAACAGCGTCGGCAGCGGAGGCAACGTGTCGGGATTGACGACGACGCCGCGGTCGCGCTTGGTCGCGGGATCGATGATCCCGCGCGACAGCACCGGCAGCGGCGAGACTGCGGGCTTCGTGGCTTCGATCAGCACCACCGACACCACATAGGCGGCCGTCGGCCGGTAATGCGACTGGATGGCCGCCCATAGTCGTGACATCTCCTCCGGCCCCATCACAGCCGGCGTGATCTTGATCAACTCGGCCTGATCGGCAAGGTCGGCGGCAGCGAGCGCCTGGAACGCTGGCGGCAGCATCRCGACGTCGAGCGGATTGGGATTGAGCGCGCGCTGCACCGCGGCGCGATCGAGCACCGGGCGCTCGTGCAACAGATGCATCCCATAGCCGAGCAGGATTTCGGCCTGGCAGTCGACCCGCGCGTAGGCCGTCAGCAGATAGTGCAGGTCGAGTGCGAGCGGTGCGTTGGTCAGTCGCTCGCCGCTGGTCGAGGACCGCGACGGCAGGGAGCGGTTGCGCCAGCCCGGGTTCGGCGTCACCTGATGCAGGAACAGATTGAGCCGCGGCTGCTCTTCAGGGCTGGCGAGGTCGATCGTGTCGGGCGCAACCGCACTGACATTGACGGTGCCGCCGACCGCGGGCCCGGCCTCGATCAACCCGTTGTCGAGCAGGTTGCGCAGCACTGCGCTGACCGCGCCGATCGCGAGCGGCGAACTCATGCGCGGCCTCCGGGTCCAGGGCGGCGCAGATAGTCGGATAGCGACACCGACGGCTTTGATGCGGGCTTAACGGCGCGTGCCGTGCGTGGGGGCTCCGGCGAGCGGATGTCGATGCGGTCGATCGTCACCTTGATCACCGGCGGTGTCTCGCGCCGGCGCTGCGCCTGGCCGGCGAGCACGGTCTGGCCGAGCGGAAGCGCCGGCGGTGTTGCAGCTTCGTTTCGGGGGCGGGGCGTGTCGCGCAAGACCGTGTCACGCGGCTGTGTGCCGCGCGGCGGATCGCGCGGGTCGGCAGGCAGAGGGTCATCGACAGGCGATCTCGACGGCGCGTCGGTCGATTGAAGCGGCGGCGCGGCAGCTGCGACCTTGGCCTCGAGACGCAACGGTGCGCCTTCGTTGTCCGGCTCCATTTGTCTGCGCTGCGGCGCCTGCACGCCAGTGGCAGGATCGTCTGCGCCGGTGATGTTCGGCAATGCCGCCGGCGAGGATGCCGGTGTCTGTCTTTCATCCAGTCTTGTCTCGTGCATCGGAGCATCGTCATTCCGGGGCGGGGCGGCAAAACGCGGCGGCAGGGCAACGCGTGCTGCGCCGGGAATCGGTTCGCCGCGGCCGATGCGTGCAAGATTTTGCAGGAGGCCCGTCATGACGCGCCCGCAAGTTGCAGGTAGGCGGCGCGGCGGGTGTGCGGCAATGCCAGCACCTCGGCTTCGCTCCAGCCATATTCGCGCGCGAGGGCGTCGACTTCGAGCAGGCTACGCTCGGCCGCGGCCTGCACCTCGGTCCAGAGCGCCGGCGCGATGTCGATCACGGCCTGCCAGGCGTGGCCGCAATCGGGGCAGTCGAGCGCGAAACTGAGCACCGCTCCGGGATCGCAACGTTCGAGCTCGGCCTCGATCCTGTGCAGGATGTCCGGCGCAGCCGGGGGCGCCTCACCGAGGCAGCGCGCGAGCAACAGTTTTGTTGCGGCACCGGAATCGCAGGTCGCGGCGAGGCTTGCAAGATCTGAAAGCATCGGCAGCCGCAGGGCCAGCTCGCTGCCTCCGTTCGTGATGCGCGGCGGCACGGCGTCAGCCGGTGGTGCAAGTCCGTCCGCGAGCACTGCACTGTCCGCCGTGAACTCGCAGTCGGTGTGACAAATGGGGCAGGCGGCGCGCAGCCGCCACGGCGCGCCGAACAATCGCGTGCGCAAGGCCAGCAGCGCGACATTGCCTGTGCCGATCGAGTCCGTCGGCGCTGCGCCCGCCGCCGCGAACAGGGCATCATCGCGCTGGCGCTGCGCGCGGCCGGCGGCCCGGTCCCACAGCGCCAGGATGTCCTGCTCGCGTTGTGCGGTGGCGGAGAGCATGGGCGGCCTCAGGCCGGATCGGTGAAAGTGGGCTCGGACGGCTCGGCGACCGCCTGATCGCGCTCCCATCCCTCGTTCTCCAGCTTGATGTGCTGGATCGCCACCGCATTGGCGTTGGCGTCGAGATCGGGCAACGACTGGTATTCGGAGACCCAGCAGCGGTATAGCTTGTAGGCCAGCGCGAGCTGCCCGGCCTCGTTGTAGACCTCGAGGATGATGTCCTTGCGGAAATCCTTCAGCGAAACCTCGGCGCCAAGTCCTGCACCGAAATGCCAGACCTTGTTGGCCCATTTCTCGAACTCGGTGTCGTGGGTGACGCCGCGATCGAGCGTGATCGCCTCGAACTTGCTGCGTCCGGGCGACTTGCGTCCCGTCGAGGGATCGCCGCCTTCGCGGTGCTCGACCACCTCGGTGGTGCGTTTCAGCGCCGACACCTTGCTGATGCCGGCGACGTAGCGACCGTCCCATTTCACGCGGAACTTGAAGTTCTTGTAGGGATCGAAGCGCTGCGGATTGACCGAGAACTGTGCCATTTGCTTGCCTCAGGTGTCTTTGCCTCAGGTTGGGATGTCGCCGGCGATCTGCTGGATCTTGATGACGACGAACTCGGCGGGCTTCAGCGGCGCGAAGCCGACGATGATGTTGACGATGCCGAGATTGATGTCGGCCTGCGTCGTGCTCTCGCGGTCGCATTTGACGAAATAGGCCTCGCGCGGCGAGCGGCCCTGGAACGCGCCCTGCCGGAACAGGCCCTGCAAGAAGGCGCCGATGTTGAGCCTGATCTGTGCCCAGAGCGGCTCGTCATTGGGCTCGAACACCACCCATTGCGTGCCGCGGTAGAGGCTCTCCTCCAGAAACAGTGCCATGCGCCGTACCGGAACGTATTTCCATTCCGAGCCGCGGTCGTTCTGGCCGTGCAGCGTGCGCGCGCCCCAGACCACGTTGCCGTAGACCGGCAGCGTGCGCAGGCAGTTGACGCCGATCGGATTGAGCTGGCCGTTCTCGGCGTCGCTCAAGCTCAACGCGAAGCCGACGCCGCCGTTGACGCTGGCATCGGTGCCGGCCGGCGCCTTCCAGACCCCGCGCGTGGCGTCGGTCCGGGCGTAGACGCCGGCGACGAAGCCGCAAGGTGGAAAGTCGCGCACGACGCCGGATTGCAGCGGATCGGCCTGCATCACCCACGGGTAGTACAGCGCGGAGAAATTGCCGTCCGAGCCGGTCAGGCCGGCCTCGCCGTTGGCGCCGCTCATGTTGGCGACGGTCTCGTTCTGGAGGCTGTCGATGATCAGGAACGCACGGCGGACGTGGCAGCGTTGCTGTAGCTTGGCGAGTGCGCCCTGGGTTGTTGAATTGACGTTGGTGAGGCCGGGCACGCAGACCAGGTTGAAGATGTCGATACGATCGACGATCCCGCCGGTCGCGAACAGCGGATCGATCGCGCTCACGAACGGACCGTCATTAGCGGAGAGGACCGTGCCATCGGCGCCGCCCGTAAATGGTTTCGTGGCCGGGGTCGGCACCGTCGTTGACGCCGTGGTCAGCTTGTCCATGAAGGCGGAGCGGCCGTTGACGACGCTCGGCGCGTAGCGCGGATCCGCCTTGTTCATCGACAGGTCCTGGAACGTCTCCACGATGTCAGTCCTCGGCGACGGGCCGATGACGTCGAGCCGGAAGCGGGTGCTGTCGTCCGCACGCAGCGTCAGCCGGACGCTGTAGGAGTTGGCCCACAGGCCCGGAGAACTCGCCTCGATACCGAGATCGTTGATCGCGCAGGTCGCGGTCTTCGCGTCGTTGGCGGGCGTTCCCGAATTGAACAGCGCGATCCGCACGACGTAGGCGTCGCTGCCGCCGTTGTCGAAGAATTGGCGCACGGCGTAGCCGAGATTGGCGCGGCGGTCGAGCCCGCCATAGGCGCGCTCATAGTCGGCAAAGCTCGAGATGCGCGCGGCACGGTCAACGGGGCCGCGCGGCGCCCAGCCGATGAACAGCGCGATCGACGTCGCCACGCCCGAGATCGAGCGCACCCCGCTGGAGATTTCCTCGATATAGACGCCGGGTTGCAGAAGGGCTGAGGGCATGTCGGCTCCTGTGATTTGGCGGTCCGTCTTCCTTGGTCAGACCGCGGCGATGGTCTTGCCTGGCCGGCGGGCGCGCCGCTGGCGCGGCCGGCGCCTCGGGCCGGGCGGATCCCGAATGGCTTCCGACAGGGATTGCGTCGTGATCTCGGTGATGGCCGTGCGGTGCGGCCGCAGCTCGTAGAGCGCGCCGCTTTCGCCGCTTGCGACGATGGTGACGACCTTCATCCGCGGCCGGCTGTGCAGAAGGCTCGCGAGGCTGTCGCGCTCGTCCGGCGCCTTCTGTGCCACCACGAGGACGTCGGCCCGGGTGCGGCGTGCCTCCGTTGCCAGATTGGCGTCGTCACTCGTCCCGACTACGGACAACGCCGGATCTTTCGCGACGACATGCTCGAGAAGATCGGTCATCAGTCTCGGAAATCCCGCAATGAGGATGCGTCTCTGTCGCAATGGCCACCTTTGCGGTGAGCCTTGCACAAGGCGCGACGGCGCGATTGAACCAAAGGGTCTAGCGAGGATGGAGTTGATGGTCCGGACCATGCCCGCGGCGTCGAGACCGCGATGACGCAAACGGGCGCGCAATTCACCGCGACATGGCGGCTTCGCGCGCGATGCCGGCCCGGAGGATCTAGGCCGAAAGGTCTAGCGGGTCTGGATCCGCGACGATGCAGACGCGGCCGCGCCATTCGCGTGCAGATGCTTGCTGATCTCGCCGCGCCGACGAATCTGCAATTTGCTGAGCACGTTGTGCATGTGGTTCTTCACGGTCGAATTGCGGATCCGCAAGGCTCGTGCGATCTCTTTGTTCGACAGCCCTTCGCCGACGAAGCGAATGATCTCGTGCTCGCGTGGTGTCAGCGTGTCGACGCCGGCGGCCGGCGCTCGCGTGACGGTCCGCGCAGAGAGCAGCGCGAGGCGGCCGAACAGGGCGGCGGCGACCTTGGGCGAGCACACGAGCTCGTCGCGCATCGCGTTATGGACGGCGGCGACGACGTCGCTGATCGAACCTTCGCGCAGCACGAAGCCGGACACGCCGGCCTCTGCGCAGGCCAGGATGTCCTGCTCGGCTTCGGCGACCGCGATGGCGACGACCTTCAACGCCGGCGCCAGCGCGCGGCAGACCGCCGATTGCTGCAAGCCCTGCGGCGTCGCTATGTCGACCAGCAGCACCTGTGCGCCGCTGTCGACGACTTGCTCAGGCGGGGTCGCAAGATCGCCGTGTCCGGCGATGCGTAAGCATTCCTGCCGGGCCAGGCAGGAACTGAGGCCTTCGCAGAGCAGGCGCACATCGCTGAGGATGAAGAGGCTGATGGGTATGAGGCCGCCGTCCGGCTCGGCGGGCGGCGGTGATGCATGCGAAGCGGTGAGGTGGGAATGCGGCGGGACGTGGCGCCCTGCCGAAAATGACGCATTGGACGACATGCCTGCCTCCCGATTGCCAACTCACAACCGTGTTTGCCGCCGCGCCCAGTTGAAGGCCACCAAGATCAAAAAGTTGTATCTTTAATACATTTCCCCTTGAAATTGAGTATCGCGCGTTTTGACGTCGCTGACAAGCACCGACACGGCATCCCGACATGTCGGGGGCGTTTCGACGCATGTGATGCGGACGATTGACAGGCAGCAATTTAATCTATCAGCGCTGCGCGTGCGGATTGAGATCTGGCCTCTCAGGCCACGACCTTGGCGCCGGCGTCGCCGAGACGCTGGTGTTCCTTTGCGAGATGATCGCCAATCGCATCGCCCGACATCGGCTTTGCGAAGTAGTAGCCCTGGATGAAGTCGCATCCCAGGCGGCGCAGGCTGTCGAGCTGGGCGCGCGTTTCGACGCCCTCGGCGACGCAGGCGATCTCCATGTCGTCGCACAGGCCGGCGAGAGACTTGATGATCTTGTGACTCACCGGATTTTCGTTGATGTCGGCGACGAAGCTGCGGTCGATCTTGATCTTGTCGAGCGGCAGCCGATGCACGTGGCTCAGCGAGGAATAGCCGGTGCCGAAATCGTCCAGTGAAATGCCGCAGCCCATGGCCTTCAGCGTCGCGATCGACTGCTGCGCGCGCACGAAGTCGAAGGTGACGGCGGTCTCGGTGATCTCGAAGTCGATCCGGTGCGGCGGCAACCCGCTCTTCTCGATGATCGAGATCAGCGGCAAAATGCCCTCGGCTGCGCAGACATCGTGGGCGGAGAGGTTGAACGACAGGCGGATGTGGTCGGGCCAGGCCCTTGCCGTCGCGAGCGCGCGGACCAGCAGCGCCTGCGTCAGCGGCCGGATCAAGCCGATGCGCTCTGCGGCCGGAATGAAGTCGGCCGGCGAGACCAGGCCGAGGCGGGAGCTGTGCCAGCGCGCCAGGACTTCGAAGCCGGCGGTGTGCTCGCTCATGGCGTCCACGATCGGCTGGAACACCAGGTCCATCTCGGTGCTGAAATCGGCGGTGCGGAGCAAGTTCTCGATGACGCCGCGGCTGCGGATCTCGGCCTCGAGCTCGCTCGAGAAGATCACGGTGCGGCCGCGCAGATGGCGCTTGGCGTGATAGAGCGAGTAGTCGGCGCATTCATAGAGCGCTTCGGCGCAGGTCGCCGAGCTTGGGAACAGCGCGAAGCCGATCGAGCAGGACAGCCCGGTATGGGCGGTGTCGAGCTGGTAGGGCAACTTGACCTGTTCGCCGATGCGCTGGCCGAGCCGCATCAAATCGTCATCTTCGGGATCGCCGCACACCACGAGGCCGAACTCGTCGCCGCCGAGCCGGGCAAATTCCACCCGCTGCGGGCCGAAGCCCTCGCAAACTTCGCGGATGCGGCGCCCGGCTTCGATCAGGACGCGATCGCCGACCGAGTGGCCGTAATTGTCGTTGATCGGCTTGAAGCCGTCGAGGTCGATGATCCCCACCGCGACGCGAACGCGCCTGCGCTCGGCGTCGCTGAAGGCGCTCGACAGCTCGGCGAAGAAGCGGCGGCGGTTCGGCAGCTCGGTGAGGGAATCGAGGTTGGCGAGGCGGAAGTTCTCGTCCGATAGCGCTTGCGTCGCCGCCTGCTGCGCCAGCAGCGATTTGCGGCTGGAGACGAGATCGGCGAAGTCGCGATAGTAGATGAACAGCACCGTCACCATCGCGCCCGACACAAGCAGGTTGTTGACCGCGATCGCCTTCAGCGTCGGTTCGCCGGTGGCCCAGAAGAACAGCACATAGGGAACGTCGACGACGAGCGTCACGATCAACGCCGCGGAACGCAGATGCATCAGCGAAAAGATGCAGCCGATCACGGTCACCGCCATGTAGAAGGCGACCTGGCTCTTGGCGAAGGCGTCGCCGTAAGGGTACAGCGCAAAGGACCATGCGGTGAAGCCAGCGCCGATCGGCAATGTCATCCAGTTTGTGGCGCGCAGATTGCGCAGGATGTCGGCATCGCTGCGCACGAGATGCCGCTGGCGCAGCCACCAGAAGGTACGCAGCGCCGCGAGCACGGTGAGCACGCGCGGCACGATCATCGTCAGCCAGTCCGGCGCCACGTTGACATAGGTATAGGCAACCGCGATCGTGTTGCTCATCAGGATGAAATAGAGCAGCGGGATCTGCTTGGAGAAGGCGTCGAACTGCGCGCGCGTCAGGTCCGGGTTGTCGGCCGGCACGCGAAACAGCCGCATCGCGGCGGCGAGCTGAGACTTCAAATTGACGAAAGGCATTGCAATACGCGCCCCGGATCCCTTCAAAACGGCGGCGATCTTGCACGACGGGGGTAGAGGCCGCGTTAGGTGCGGCTGTACGAAAAGCCAGCGCAGGTTGCGCGCGGCCGCGGGATTTTCCAGCCGCGTGTATTGGTGAGGCCGTGTTAAGGATATCCGGCGGCCGAGGCGCGTGTCTCAGGCACACCTTGCCCGCAGCCACCCGCAGCTACGATCCGCTAACCATGCGAGACCTTGGCTTTCACATCGGCGACGGCGCATGGCCGCGCGATCAGCCGACGCGCGCGCTTCACCTCTCCCCGCGGGAGGAAAGGTGAGGAGAGCGCAAATGGCCGCTATTTCTTCTCCAACGCCGCGGTCTGCTTGGCGAGTTGCTTGTCGAAATCCTCCGACAGGCTGGTTGCGTAGGTTGCGAGCTCGCCCGGCTTGACGAACGGGTTCGGTGCGCCGTCCTTCATCTCCGCACGCTTGGCCTGCATGCCATAGACTTCCGGATGCGGTCCGAGCAGCACGTCGATCTTCATCGCCTTGGCCTTGGCGAAGGTCGCGCGGTAATCATCAACGATGCCGGCATAGGTCGGCTGGCCGACCAGCCGGTTCAGCGCCACCGTGCCGCTGCAGAAGAACAGCACCTCGCGGTCCTGGCCACCGTCCTTGACGGTCATCTCCCAGCTCGTGCAGCCCGGCGAGTGGCCGGGCGTTGCATGCGCCGTCAGCATGGTGTCGCCGAGCGTGACCTTGTCGCCTTCCTTCACCGCGCGATCGACCTTCACTGCGGGGAAGGCGAGGTCCTCGTTCTTCTCGTCGCCTGGATAGTAGCCGCCTTCGAGCAGCGGCTTGTCGCGCTCACCGGCAACGAGCTGTGCGCCGGTCTCCTTCTTGATCTCGGCGAAGCCGCCGGTGTGGTCGAGATGCGCATGCGTGTTGAGGATGATCTTGATGTCGGCGACCTTGAGGCCGAGCTTCGCGATGTTGTCCTCGATCATGCCGGTCGACTGGGGCATCGCCGTGTCCATCAGGATCAGGCCCTGCGATGTCTTGATGACATAAACGGCAATGCCGTCGGTTCCGACATAATAGATGTTGCCGATCAGCTGGAACGGATCGAATGGCGCCGTCCATTTCTGCATGACCGCTGTCAGGAAATCCTTGATGGTCTGCGCCTGTGCGCCGGTTGCGAGGAACGCCAGCGCACATAGCGTGGCCGCGAGCTTCTTCATAGGTCGCCTCCCGAAGTGTTCTTGTTCATTTTGACCGTGCGCGCCTTTTGCTTGGCACGGCGCGGTGCGCAAGCTACGTCGCGCGAGCTGCGGCAGCAACGGCCTCGTATCCGGAAATATTCATGGGCATGCGCGGAATAGCGGTCGCCGTTCGGTTTGAGCATGGCGGCTATCGCTGGAATGCGGCCGCTTGCTGTTTGACCGCGCGCAGGCGGCCCGCCATACTTTGCGTCAAGGCGAGCCAGAAAGACTTGTCGGCACCGGGAGCTGAAATGACCAATTCTTTGTCCGTCCTTGCGGGGACGCTGATTTCCCTCGTCTCCTTCACTTCAATTGCACTGTCGCAGCCGGCCTGCGTCACCCAGAACATGGCCGTGCCGCCCGGGGCCAACACCACCGATAAGGCGGCACCGTTCTTCATCGACACGACGGGCCTCGACTTCAAGACGGCGCCGCCGACGCGCGATCCCTCGAACCCCAACTATCCGCGCGCGACGGAGCTGCCCGACGGAGCGTTGCCGCCGCCCGGCGCCGAGGGCAATTTCATCATCGGGCCCACCCACAATCCCGCGCCGGAGACGATTGCGAAGGAAGGCGTACCACGCGGCACGACAAAATCCTTCACGCTGACGTCGAAGGAAAGCACGATCTACAATCCCGGCCTGATCCGCGACGACGTCGCCGGCTGCACCAATTCCTCGATCATGACGACCGTCACCGCGCCGGATGACAAGTCGCACATGATCGTCACCACCAGCCATCCTGGAATCTGGTCACGCACGATCGACGTCTACGTGCCGGCGCAATATGTACGCGGCACCGAGGCGCCGTTCATCGTGGTCGGCGACGGCGGCTCCAACGCCTACAAGGACCTCGCTACGACGCTCGATAATCTGATCGCGCAGCGCCGCGTGCCGCCGATGATCGCGATCCAGATCGGCAATGGCGGGCAGGATGCGCAGGGCAGCCAGCGCGGCCGCGAATACGATGCGGTGTCAGGCGACTATGCGCAGTTCGTCGAGCGCGAGGTGCTGCCGCTGGTCGAGAAGAACGCCGACGTCAAGTTGACCAAAAACCCCGACGGGCGCGCGACCATGGGCCTGAGCTCGAGCGGTGTGGCGGCCTTCACCATGGCGTGGTTCTATCCCGATCTCTATCACCGCGTGCTGGCCTTCTCGCCGACGATGGTCAACCAGCAATGGCCTCACGATCCGTCGCTGCGTGGCGGCGCCTGGGAATATCACAGCGCATGGACGGGGCCGGCCGGTCCCAACCTCGTATCAAAGGCCGGCGTGCTCACGCCGGCCGAGCCGCCCGGCGTGCCGCTGATCGTCGCTGCGCCGGCGAAGCCGATCCGCTTCTGGTTCTTCGGCGGCGACCAGGACCTGTTCTATCCGAACCCCACCATTCCCGATGGCATGCACGACTGGACCCTGTCCAACGCGCTGATGGCGAAGGTGCTGGCGGAGAAGGGCTACCACTACCAGTTCCTGTTCGTGCGCAACGCCAAGCATGTCGATCGCCCGACGATTGCGCAAACGCTGCCGTCGGCGCTGGAGTGGGTCTGGAAGGGCTATCCGATCCCCTGAACGTGAAGCCGCGCGAAATCTAGCGCCCAATCCCAATCGTCACGCCGGCGGTCGAGCGCATGGCGTCCCGGAGGGTCGTCGCGTTCATGTCGTCAAGGATCTGACGTGTCAGCACGGTGGTCTGGCCGGGCGTGTTGAGGATCGCCTCGCCGCGCGAGGTCGAGAGCCGGTCGGCCTTGTAGGGCGCGGCCCGATCGGTGGCGGGCGCATGGTGCGGGCGTTTGCCGGACGCCGCAAAGGCCCCTTGCGAGATGCAGAGGGCGGCGATCACGATCAGGCGCAATAATCTTGCGGGCATGCGGCCTCCCATGTCCAAGCCGTCAGCCATAGCATATGGCGGGCATGGTCGCAGAGGACAAGGGTCAGGCGAGAGCGGCCTGGCGTTCCCGTAGCGGTTCGCGGGGCCGGTCAGTGTTGCGCGGCTCGGCGAGCCGGGTAAAGCTGCGCTGACCCGCCGACGCGGGCGCCTCGACGACGACGCCCTCGCAGACGATCTGCCCGTCCAGCATCCTGAATTCGAGCTTGTCGTAGCGTGGCATGGTCTCGCCGGGCGCGGGCGGCAGCAGCTCGACGCGGCCCTGGATGTTCAGCGTGGCGTCGCCGGCGCCGTGAAGCCGCGGATTCCACATCCTGATCCCGGTCTCCGTCCAGCGCTGCCGGATCAACGTGGCGCGGTCGACGGGTTCCACGACCTTTGCGCGCGTCTTCGGCGCGCTGGGGATCACCGGAGCGGGAGACTCGAGGATCGGCTCCGGCGCGACATGCGTGACGGCGCTTGCCCCGTCGGCGGAGGAATCCTCCGCGGCGATCGTTGCGATCGGGCCGGGATCGTTGGCCGGGACCGGCTCGATCTCCATTGCGACGACAGGGATGGCAACGCTGTCGATGCTGTTCCCGGAGACCTCCCCCGCCGAGACGTCGCTGTCCRCAAGCGCGACACACGTGTCCTCCACGACAGTCGGCTCCACATCAGCGACGTCGGAGGAGGTATCGTCGTTGACGGCGAGAACGGGGGCATCAACCGGAGCGATCTCGATGTCGATAGACGAGACCAGCGCCTCCTCTGCGACGACAAGCTCCACCTCGGTCGCGAGTTCGGGAGATGCATCGTTGCTGACGACGGGCTCGGAAACGTTGGCCTGCCGGCTCTCGGCCTCGACAGGCGACAGCCGCGCCTCTTCAACGATGACGGGTTCAGCGATCTCCGGAAGTTCCACAGACGGGTCGCTGCTGACGAGCTCGGGTGCACCGACCGGCTCGCTCTCGATCTCGACAACCGGGACCGGTGTCTCTTCTACGACGACGGGTGCGACGCTGGTTTCAGGCTCCGCGGGCGGATCGTTGGTGACGAGCTCATGAGCATCGACGGCCGCGCTCTCCACCTCGACTGAAGAGACCGAAACCTCTTCGACGACGACCGCCTCGACCTCTGTCGGCGCTTCCAAGGATGAATCATCGGTGACGCTGATATCAGTTGGCGCCGCGGACGAGCTCTCCGGGATGACAGAGATAGCGGCGCCATCTTCGGCGACCGGAGCCGCAACGGCGATCTCGGTGTCACTGGGCAGCGGGGTGGTGCTGATGCTGTCGGGAGCCGGAACAGCTTCTGCGATGTCGGCAACGGTTGCGGGCGAATCGCTTGCCGCGATCGGCGCGACATCGATGCTGCCGCCGTGAGGCAAGGGCCTAAGCCGGGTGAACGCCCATTTCACCGCGGGAATGCGGCGCAGCAACGATATCAGTCTCGAAAGCACAGGGAGTTGTCCAAGAGGTACTCGGCGTGAAGCAATCGCTGATTCGCCAGCAATGCAAAAAACTGCCCCGGCCGTCACATCGATGTCAATGTAGGTGGGACCAATTGCAGAACATCCGTGCGTCCTCCGCGCGGGAAAGGGCAACGCGACTGCCGTGTCGGATGCGACAATGCACGACCGCCGGGTTGCGGGCGGTCGCGCCTAGGATGGACGGGACGGCAACGCAAAGCACGCGCATGTCCGATCCTCCCGACGACAGGATCGTTCCGATCCGCTCGTTGCAAGGCGCCCGGCTCGACGAGCGCTTTGACGCAACGCTTGCGGACCTCGAGGCGCGCCGCGATGAGCTCGTGCAAATCATCTCGCGTCTCACCGACGGCTTGAGCGTGATCGATCAGGCCGCCGCCGGCGGATCAGCCCAGTCCGCGCGCGATCTGCTTGATCTGCTGGCCACGGCCAAAGCCCAGCTGAACGAGGTGACGGCCATCATCGACAAGCTGCGGTCGTCCTGAAGCTCCGGCGTGGCAGGCGGCCAATGTGACCGCGCCCACAGAATTGCCGCGCCGATCCCCGATACGCTTCCTTCGACGGCGAAGGAGAAAAGACGTGATCCGCAAGACATACCCGGCCGCTGATCCTGCGCCGAACGTCGGACTTCCCTGCGTCATCCTTCCCGCCTAAGTTCAAACGTCTGGGGAGTGAGGACAACGCAATGAGAAAGCTTGCCGCCATCGCAGCGGTTCTGGTCTGGTCGACATGCGCATTCGCGCAGGATCGCACCATCACCGTGGCCTCGACGACGTCGACGGAACAGTCGGGCCTGTTTGGTTACCTGCTGCCGTTGTTCTCGAAGGCGGAGGGCATCGAGGTGAAGGTCGTTGCCGTCGGCACCGGCCAGGCGCTCGACATCGGGCGGCGCGGCGACGCCGACGTGGTGTTCGTGCATGACAGGCCGGCCGAGGACAAGTTCATGTCCGAGGGGCAGGGCGTGAAGCGCTTCGACGTCATGTACAATGACTTCATCATTGTCGGTCCGAAGAGCGATCCCGCAAAGATCGCCGGCGGCAAGGACGTCACGGATGCGCTGCGCAAGATCGCGGCGGCGAAGGCGCCATTCATCTCGCGCGGCGACAAGTCCGGCACGCATGCGGCCGAGCTGAGATTGTGGAAGGAGGCGGGCGTCGATATCGGTGCCGGCAAGGACAGCTGGTATCGCGAGATCGGCCAGGGCATGGGTCCGGCGCTGAACATGGCCTCGTCGTCGAACGCCTATGTTCTGTCGGACCGCGGCACCTGGCTGTCGTTCAAGAACCGCGGCGAGCTTGCCGTCCTGACCGAGGGCGACAAGCGGCTGTTCAACCAGTATGGCGTCATGCTGGTGAATCCGGCGACGCATGCGAATGTGAAGGCGAAGGAGGGACAGGCCTTCATCGACTGGCTGGTCTCGCCGAAGGGGCAGGATGCGATCGCCAGCTACAAGGTCGGCGGCCAGCAGCTATTTTTCCCCAACGCGTCCCACTAGCAGGAAGGCGACGGTCGACACCGCCACGCTGAGTGCGAGCAGGATCAGCCCGAGCCCGAGTGCCAGCGGCAGGTCGCCCTTGCTGGTCTCCAGTGCGATCGCCGTCGTCATCGTGCGCGTGAAGCCGCGGATGTTGCCACCGACGATGATGATGGCGCCGACCTCGGCGATCGCGCGTCCGAAAGCCGCGAGAAAGGCCGTCAGCAGCGACGTTCGGCCGAGCGCGAACAGCAGGCCGATGCTGCGCAGTATCGATAGTCCGTCGATCCGCGCGAGGTCGCCATACTCCGCCCAGAGCAGGCTCGCCGGCCGGTGCACCAGCGCGACCACGATCGGGGTCGCGAGCATGGTCTGCGCGATCACCATGGCGGTCGGCGTGAACAACAGTCCGGCTGCTCCGAGCGGGCCGGACCGCGACAGCAGAAGATAGAGCGCAAGCCCGACCACGACCGGCGGCAGGCCGAGCAACGCATTGGTCAATACGATGACGACCTGTCGCCCGCGGAATCGGGTGATCGCGAGCAGGGCCCCGAAGGGCGCGCCGATCAGCAGCGCGACGATGCCGGCGGTCAGGCTGACACGCACCGACAGCGCGACGATGCCGAGCAGCTCGGCGTCGGCCTCGCCGATCAGTGTGAACGCGGCGCCGATGGATCGCGCGAAATCGTTCATCCGGCCGGACGCTGTTGCGCCGGCAGGAGATCAAGCACCAGATCCGAAGGGCGGCAAAGCCTGACGTCGTTCGGGGTCACCACGATCGGCCTGTTGATCAGGATCGGATGTACCATCATCGCTTCGAGCCGCTGGTCATCCGTCAGTGCCGGGTTGTCGCGCCCGAGCTCCGTATCGGGCGCCGCCTTCTCGCGGACTGCCTCGCGCACCGAAATCCCCATGCGCGCGATGGACTGTTGCAACGGGGCTCGCGAGGGTGGCGTCTTCAAATATTCGACCACGTCCGGCTCAATGCCGGCACTCCTGATTGCGGCAAGCGCGCTGCGCGACGTGCCGCAGTCGGGATTGTGGTAGATGATCACGTCCATTCGAAAGCCCCCGGGCCTGGACCTTCGCGCGTTCTCGCCGCTGCGAGCCGGCAACAGGCCTTCTGCGGGACTAAATCACGATTCACGGCGAGATTTCCAGAAGGATCGCGGTCGCGTGGCTGGCTCTGGGAACGTGGATGCCCGGGACAGGCCCGGCATGACGGCCGCTCGTTTCCAAGCTTCAGCGCTTGACGTTAGCCGAGGCCGAGACCGTGGGGTTTGTCTCGATGCTCTGCTGCCAATAGCGTTCGATCTGGTCGACCAGGGCAGGCGGAAGCGGAACGTAGTTCAGCGTCTCGGCCTGAGCCTTTCCGTTCTCCAACGACCAGCGGATGAAGTCGATGGCCGCTGCCGATCGTTCCTCGGATTTCGGCGCTTTCGGCATCAGCACGAAGGTCGTGGCCGTGATGGGGTAGGCGTCTTCGCCGGGCGCGTTGGTGAGCACGAGGTGGAAATCCTTCTCCGCCTTCCAGTCCGCGCTCGAGGCCGCGGCCTGGAACGATGCGGCGTCGGGGACGACGAAATTGCCGGCGCTGTTCTGCACGACGCCAAATGAGATTCTGTCTAGCCGTTGCAGCGCGTAAGTGTATTCGAGATAGCCGATCGAACCGGGCACGAGGCTGACGAGCGAGGCGACGCCGTCATTGCCCTTGCCGCCGAGACCAAGTGGCCACTCGACCGAGGTGCCTTCGCCCACGCTCGTCTTCCACTGCGTGCTGACCTTCGAGAGGTAGTTCGACCAGTTGAACGTCGTGCCGGATCCGTCGATGCGATGAACCACCGTGATCGCAGTGTTCGGCAGCCTGATGTCGGGGTTGATCGCGCGAATGGCCGGATCGTTCCATGATTTCAGCTTGCCGAGATAGATGTCGGCGAGCATCTGGCCGGTGAAGCGGATCTGGCCGGGTTTGACTCCATCGATATTGACGACCGGTACGACGCCCCCGATCACGATCGGGAATTGCATCATGCCGAGCCTGTCCAGTTCCTTGGGATCAAGCGGCATGTCGCTTGCGCCGAAGTCGACGGCCTCTTTTTTGATCAGGCCGACGCCGATGCTGGAGCCGACCGCTTGATAGCTGACGGTGTTGCCGGTCTTCGTCTTGTATGCGTCGATCCATTTCGCCATCACGGGCGAAACGAAGGTTGAGCCGGCTCCCTTGGTCTCGGCCGCCAGGCTTTGCGTGGCGACGAGCAGAGCGGCGAGGAGGACGGGGAGTGCAATATGTTTCTTCATGTGCGCGACGCTAACAGGTAGGGCACGAGGCTGATGTGGGCTATGTCACAATAGCGTCGCGAGGCATTCGCGCTGGCCATTGCGCATCAATTACACCACACCGTTAGCGACCACCGCATCGTCCGATTGATGTAGATCAAGGTGGTCCAAGCGGGCCGGGCTCAGCCGTCCCGCGGAAAAGCGCCGGGGGTAGAGCACGCGCAAATTTCGGGAAAACCGCCTGTCAGACCGCCAAATCATGCCATTTCGCGACCGAATGGCGGCTTTATTCCCGCCTGGGATGCTTTAAGGAAGGGGCAGGATCGGGTCGCACCCGCCTGTTGGCGGTGCTAGACCCTGATGCAGGAACAATGGGGCCGGGCCGCTACTGGCACGCTCGCAAGGATCAAGGATAAGAGGCAATGATCAACACGGTTGGCATCATCGGGGCAGGGACCATGGGGAACGGCATCGCGCAGATTTGTGCCGCGGCCGGGCTCTCGGTCGTGATGGTCGACATCTCCGATGCGGCGGTGAACCGCGGGCTGTCGACCGTCGGCGGCAGCCTCGAGCGCCTGGTCAAGAAGGAGAAGATGTCGGCGGCCGATCGCGAGGCGGCTCTCAAGCGCATCACCGGCACCACCGACCGCGCGAAGCTCGCCGATTGCGATCTCGTCATCGAGGCCGCGACCGAGAACGAGGAGCTCAAGGTCAAGATCCTGAAGGACCTCTGCGCCACGCTGTCGCCGCGCACGCTGCTCGCGACCAACACCTCCTCGATCTCGATCACGAAGCTTGCCGCCGCAACCGATCGTCCCGATCGCTTCATCGGCATGCACTTCTTCAACCCGGTGCCGGTGATGGCGCTGCTGGAACTCATCCGCGGCTTGCAGACCTCCGACGACACCCACGCCAAGGCGCTGGATTTCGCCAAGCGGGTCGGCAAGGTGGCGATCACGGCCAAGAACAGCCCCGGCTTCGCCGTCAACCGCATCCTGTGCCCGATGATCAACGAGGCGATCTTTGCGCTCCAGGAAGGGATCGCGACCGCTGAGGAGATCGATGCCGGCATGAAGCTCGGCTGCAACCATCCGATCGGGCCGCTGGCGCTGGCCGATCTCGTCGGGCTCGACACCATGCTCTCGGTGATGGAGGTCTTCTATAAGGGCTTCAACGACCCCAAATATCGTCCGGCCCCCTTGCTCAAGGAAATGGTCGATGCCGGCCATCTCGGCCGCAAGACCGGCCAGGGCTTCTACACTTACGGTGCCTGATGGCGCCGGCGGCGGGTGCCCGGCATCCGCCGCCCGATCCCCGCAATTTGCGCTGTGACAAAGACGCCGCGCGCAATTGGCCCGACAATGTCGAACGGGCGGCCTGCGGGAACAAATGAACGGATAACGAAGGACATGTCGGATCGACTGAAGGCCGAGCGCGAGGCGGCGGCCGCGCGGCGGAACCTGCTGACCCAGGATGCGATCGAGCGCACCGGGATCACTGAGGAGATGATCGGGGAGCTCGTCACCCGCTTCTACGGACGCGTGCGCGAGGATGCGCTGCTGGGGCCGGTCTTTGCGATCGTGCAGAATTGGGACGAGCATCTTGCCAAACTCAAGGATTTCTGGTCGTCGGTCGTGCTGATGAGCGGCCGCTATCATGGTTCGCCGATGCGGGCGCATGTGCCGCTCAGCCTGGTCGGCGATCATTTCGACCGCTGGCTCGATCTGTTCGAGCAGACCGCGCGCGAGGTCTGTCCGCCGCCGGCGGCCGCGCTCTTCATCGACAAGGCGCGTCGCATCGCCGACAGTTTTGAGATGGCGTCGGCGACCATCGCCGGCCGCATCGCTGCGCCGCGTCACGTGCTCCGGTCCTGACGACAGCAAATCTGCCTGCAAAACGTGCAGTTGTGTCGCTCTGAGGTTGCGCTGCGCGGCCAATAACGCGTTGCACCAATTCCCGCATCATCGGTCTGATCTGCAAAATCATCATGCCGATCGCGCGATGCGACGTTGCAATTGCAAATATGCGCTGGAACGCGTTCATTTACGTTCAACCAAAACGAGCAAAGACATATTGATGCGCTGCGGCGCCAACTCTCCGCCTTTTTTTCGGCAGAGTTCCAGCGCCTGCTAGCGTGCATGTCGCGCGCATCGTTCAACACCACTCCCTCATCGTCCGAGAGCACCGCGGAGTCTGAAGTCGACGCGGGTACAGAACAGACGCGGCGAACGCTGCTGCTTGGCGCGCTCGCCACGACCGCCTGCCTTGGTTGTTCCACGCAGGCGCGCGCGGGCGAGGATCCGCCAGGCTCCGACGAACGTCCGCAGAAAGGTGATCTCCTCGTCTTCTCCGAAGGCGAACAGGAGGGCAAGCTCATCACCGCGGCCGATCTCCCGGCCGGTGGACCGCCGGTTCACGCTTGGCCGAAGGATCCCAACACGTCGGTGGTGCGCAGCGCCTCGCGCCTCAACGAAATCCTGATCATCCGGCTCGATCCCGCCGAGCTTGACGAGAAGACCCGCGCGCGTGCCGTCGACGGCATCCTGGCCTATTCGGCGATCTGCTCGCATGCCGGCTGTCCCGTCACCGCCTGGGTCAAGAGCGATGTCGGCGACAAGGACGTGTTCAAGTGCATGTGTCACAATTCCGAATACGATCCCCGCGCGGGCGCGCAGGTCGTGTTCGGGCCGGCGCCGCGGCGGCTTGCCGCGCTGCCGCTCGCGCTCGCTGACGGTTCGCTCAGCGTCGCCGGCAACTTCATCGGAAAGGTAGGTGGCGTGCAGCCAGGATGATGGACGGTGCGGGTTGTGCCCGCGTCACGAGAGGCCGCATCCGCCGAGGGGCGGACGACGGGACGAACGACAAGAATTCAAAACAAGAATTCAAACGGATGAAAAAGGGGAACGTCCATGACCAGGAAGCAATGGTTACTGTCCGGCTTCGTCGCCTTCACGTGCCTTGTCTCGACCGTCGCCGTCGCCGGCCCGATCGAGAACTACGCGCCGGTCACCCAGCAGCGGCTGGAAAATCCGGAACCCGGCAACTGGATGCTCTATCGGCGCACCTATGACGGACAGGGCTACAGCCCGCTCGACCAGATCAACACCTCGAACGTGAAGAATCTCACACCGGTCTGGACCTTTGCCACCGGCGTGGTCGAAGGCCACGAGGCGCCGCCGATCGTCAACAACGGCGTGATGTTCGTAACGACCCCGATGGGGCAGGTGATCGCGCTGAACGCGAAGACCGGCGACGAATATTGGCGCTACAAGCGACAGCTTCCCGACGACCTCTTTCAGCTGCATCCGACCAACCGCGGCGTCGGTCTCTGGGAGGACAAGCTTTATCTCGCCACCACCGACGACCATGTCGTCGCGCTCGACGCCAAGACCGGCAAGGTGGTGTGGGACACCAAGGTGCAGGATTACAAGAAGGGCCAGTACATGACCCTGATGCCGCTGGTCGTCGAGGGCAAGGTCATCGTCGGAGGCTCCGGCGGTGAACTCGGCGTGCGCGGTTACGTCGCCGCATACGATGCCAAGGATGGCAAGGAGTTGTGGCGCACCTTCACCATCCCCGGCGAGGGCGAGCCCGGTCACGATACCTGGCAGGGCGACGACTGGAAGACCGGCGGTGGCTCCGCCTGGATGACCGGCAATTACGACAAGGACACCAAGACGATCTATTGGGGCGTCGGTAACGCCGCGCCATGGCCTGGCGAGACGCATCCCGGCGACAATCTCTACACCTCCTCGGTGCTCGCGCTCGATCCCAGCAATGGGAAGATCAAGACCTACCACCAGTACCACCAGAACGATTCCTGGGACTGGGACGAGGTCGAAGCACCGATCCTGGTCGACCTGCAACGCGACGGTCGCACCATCAAGAGCCTGATCCATCCGGGCCGCGACGCGATCTTCTGGGTGCTCGAGCGCACCCCGACCAAGATCAACTACGTCGCAGGCTGGCCCTTCGTCGCGACCGATGTCTGGAAGGGCATCGATGCCGAGAGCGGCAAGCCGATCGTCGATCCTGCGCACAAGCCGGTCATCGGCAAGCGGGTCGAGTTCTGTCCGTCGCTGTGGGGTGGCAAGGACTGGCCGTCGGCGGCCTACAGCCAGAGAACCGGCCTCGTCTACGTGCCCGCCAACGAGAATTTCTGCGGCGGCTTCACCGGAGAGAAGGTTCCGCTCAAGGCGGGCGAACTCTGGCTCGGCACCAAGCCGGAGGACATCGGCCTGACGACGAAGCCCGGCGCCGATCATTTCGGCGAACTCCAGGCTTGGGATCCCGCCACCGGCAAGAAGGTGTGGCAGCACAATTTCCCGAAATCGCAGTTGTTCGGTTCGGTAACGGCGACGGCAGGCGATCTCGTCTTCGTCGGCGGCACCAACGACCGCAACTTCCGCGCCTTCCACGCCAAGACCGGCGAACTCTTGTGGGAGCAGAAGACCAACTCCGGCATCATGGGCATGCCGGTGTCCTATGAGATCGACGGCACGCAATACATCTCGATCCAGTCGGGGTGGGGCGTGGACGCGCAACGCATCCAGGATGCGCTCGCGACCAACAATATCGGCATCGAAGCCAATGTGCCGCAGGGCGGCGTCATCTGGGTGTTCGCGCTGAAGAAATAAGCTCCGCGGGCGAATCGAAGGAAGCGGAGCGTCAGGGGGCAAATGCGGCGGACGGCAACGTCCGCCGCATTTTGCGTGTGCGGTGCTCGCGCCACGAACTCGTCATGGCCGGGCTTGTCCCGGGCATCCACGTTCTTCGTGCCGCGGCAGAGGTCGTAGATGGCCGGGACAAGCCCGGCCATGACGGCGAGCGGCGGTTTGTGGGCGCAGGCGTTGAACCGCTACTTCCCGTGCCGATCAACCTTGTCCTTTTCCTTTTGGTTCATCTCCTGAACCTTCGGATCGGAGCTGGTCTGCCCGGTGGTCTGCGTGGTCGAAGGCGGCGGGGCGCCGGCGTTGGGAAGCGAGTTCTGCTCCGGCGCGGTGGGGCGCGTGGCGGTGGTCGGCGGGGTGGTGTTGCTTTGGGCGAACGCAGCCGTGGTCGTCATGAAAAAGGCGCCCGACAGCAACGAGACTGCGAGCGCCTTTGAGATGTTGGTCATCGATCTGCTCCTGTCAGATCGATGGAAACGGCGCGAGGCCGCTCAATGTTCCGCCTTAGGCCTCCAATTGCTTGCCGAGCGGAAGGCTGCGGATACGCTTTCCGGTCGCGGCGAAGATCGCGTTCATCAGCGCGGGTGCGAACGGCGGAACACCGGGTTCGCCGACGCCGCTCGGCGGCGTGTCGGGTCCGGGCGGGACGATGTAGACGTTGGTTACTAGAGGAGATTCATCCATCCTGAGGACCTGGAAGTCGTCGAAGTTCTTCTGCTCCACCTTGCCGTCCTTGAAGGTGATCGCGCCGTATTTGGCGACGCTCAGCCCCATGATCGCCGCGCCCTCCATCTGCGAGGCGATGCGCTCGGGATTGACATAGGTGCCGCAGTCGATCGCGGTGTCGACCCGCGGCACCGTCAGCTTGCCCTTCTCGTCGACGGCCACCTCGACGATGGTCGCGATGTAGCTGACGAAGCTGCGGTGCACGGCAATTCCGAGGCCGTGGCCTTTCGGCACCTGACGGCCCCATTCGCCCTTCTCGGCGACCAGCTCGACCACCTTGCGCAGGCGCGCGGTGTCGATCGGGTAGCTGTCATACGGCTCGCCGTAGTTCCACATGTCCTTCACCGCCGGCTTGACGATGCGGGGACTGCCGATCAGCGCGAGCAGCGTCTCCTTCTGGTCGCGCCCGGTCGCCTGCGCGATCTCGCCGACCATCGACTGCACCGCAAAGGCCCGCGGGATGTTCGAGACCGAACGGAACCAGCCGATGCGAGTGAACGCCGCGGCTTCCGGGTTCTCGCAGGAGATGTTGGCGATCTCGAACGGCATGTCGACGAGGCCCATGCCGAGCTCGAAGGGCGCCTGGTGGTTTGCACCCGCGGCGAAGGTCGAGGCGATGCTCGGGGCCACGCTGCGGTGGCGCCAGGCGATCACCTTGCCGTTCTTGTCGAGCCCCGCCTCGATCCGCTCGACCGAGACGGTGTGCAGGAAGTCGTGACGGACGTCGTCCTCGCGCGTCCATTGCACCTTCACCGGCGCGCCGAGCTCCTTCGACAGCAGTGCGGCCTCGAGCGCGAAGTCGCATTTCGACTTGCGGCCGAAACCGCCGCCGAGCAGCGTGACATTCACCGTGACGTTGTCCTCGGGAATGCCGAGCGTCTTGGCGACGTCCTCGCGGGTGCCGCCGGGACTCTGCACTGGCGCCCAGATCTCCGCCTTGTCACCCTTGACGTCGGCGACCGCCACCGGCGGCTCCATGCTGACATGGGCGAGGTGCGGCAGATAGTATTCGCCGACGACGACCTTGTCGGCGCTCTTCAGCGCAGCGTCTGCGTCACCCTCCTGGCGTACGACGAGGCCCGGTTTGCGCGAGGCTTCCTCGAGCTCCTTGCGATAGGCGACCGAGTCGTATTTGCCGTTGGCGCCGTCGTCCCAGGTCAGCTTCAGCGCGTCGCGGCCCTTGATCGCCGCGCCGGTGTTGCGCGCGATCACCGCGACGCCGCCGAGCGGCTGGAATTTCGACGGCCACGGCCAGCCGCGCACCTGCATCACCTTCTCGACGCCGGGGACCTTCAGCGCCGCGTCCGGATCGAACGAGACCAGCTTGCCGCCGGTCACCGGCGGGCGCGCGATGACCGCATATTTCATGCCTGGCAGGCGTACGTCGGCGCCGTAGCGCGCCTTGCCGGTGGTGATGTCGTGGAGATCGACGATGCTGATCTGGCCCTTGCCGAGATAACGGAAGTCCTTCGGGTCCTTCAGCTTGAGGCCTTCGATGCTCGGCACCGATTCCTTGGCTGCGTCCGCGGCGAGTTCGCCGAAGCCGAGCTTGCGGCCGCTGGCGCTATGGACGACCTCGTGGTTGACGGCCTTGACCTCGGTCGCCGGCACGCCCCAGCGCTTGGCCGCGGCCTGCTCCAGCATGGTGCGGGCGGAGGCACCGATCTGGCGCATCGGGATCAGATAATGCCGCGTGCTGCGCGAGCCGTCGGTGTCCTGGTTGCCGAACTTGACCTCGTCGCCATGGGCCTGCTGCACTTTGACCCTGGACCAGTCGGCTTCCATCTCTTCGGCGACGATCAGCGGCAGGCTGGTGCGCACGCCGGTGCCCATTTCGGCACGATGGGCGAGGATGGTGACGGTGCCGTCGGGCGCAACGGCAACGAAGACGCGCGGATCGACCACGACGCCGTGCGGCATCTTGCCGGCGCCGGTCTCATAGGCAAACGCCTGGCGCGACATCACGGGTGCGGCGAGCACGAAGCCGCCGGTGATGCCGAGCCCCTTCAGGATGCTGCGGCGCGAGACCTTCTCGACCTTGAGGTTCTTCTCGAAGCCACGGAGCTTCGTCGGGTTGTCGATGAAATTCATGTCACACTCCCGTCGATGCGAGATGGACTGCGTTCTCGATGCGCTGGTAGCAGCCGCAGCGGCAGATGTTGCCGGCCATCGCTTCGCGGATCTGGTCGTGTGACGGCTTGGGATTCTCCATCAGCAGCGCGGCGGCCTGCATGATCTGGCCAGCCTGRCAGAAGCCGCATTGGGGCACGTTGACCTGGCGCCAGGCCTTCTGGACCGGGTGGTCGCCGTTCGGATGCAGCCCTTCGACGGTGGTCACCTCGCGCCCGGCGACGTCGTTGATCGACGTGATGCAGGAGCGCACGGCCTCCTTGTCGACGATGACGGTGCAGGCGCCGCACAGGGCCTGGCCGCAGCCGAACTTGGTGCCGGTCAGCCCGGCCTCGTCACGCAGGAACCAGAGTAGCGGGAGATCCGGGTCGCCGTCCCAGCTCTGTTCCTGGCCGTTGATCTTCACCTTGATCATGATGGTCCCTCGCTCTTCATAAGCATGTCGATTTCAACATTGCCGACACAGGTCGGCGCACTGCCCGTTTCGTCGTGTCGCCGCATCCCGGCTTGTTCTCCTGCGCGGGCAGATCCCGGCAGCAAGCAGGAATGCGAATCGTGATGTCCGGATGTGCTCGATACCTCCCGTCTTATTCTTGATTGATTGAATTCGCGCGGCATCGTGACGACGCGATCGTAGCAGAGTCCGCGCCGGCCCGGCGTTCACAGCCGGGTGTTGTTGAAGGGAAAAGTTGCAACGAAGGTTTGTCAAAAGCAGGGCGCGGCATCACGCCCCTGCGCCTGCGAAATGTGCACGACGAAAAAAGCTTCGTCCGGCAGCGACTGCGCGGACGAAGCAGGATGCCTCAGTCGAGGGAGGGAGAACGCAGCGGCGCGGACTTCGAGGGGGAAGTGGGCGGCACTGCGCAGTCATTCAGAGACCAGGACTGAGGAGCTCATCTGAGGAGCTCATGGCGCTCGCGTCCGCCTCGTGCGATGCGGCGGCATCGCAGCGATTTGGTCGAGGGCCGGACCGTCCGGCTCGCTGGCGATGGTCGGGGCCAGCGAGCGGACGGGCACGGCGAAGGTCTGACGGCCTTGTTCAGGCGGCCTTGTCAGGCAGCCTTGTTTAGGCGGCCTTGGCTTTCGCCACGTGGGTCGCGATCGCGTCCATCAGCGCCGGCGACAGGCAGTCATAGGGCTCGAGCCCGATTTCCTTCAGCCGCGAGCGGATGCCTGCCATCTGTTCCGGCTTCACGCCGGATTCGATCACGGAGGAGACGAAGGCGGCGAATTGCGGCGCCTGCGAGCCCTGCTCCTGGAACAGCTCGGGATGGATGAAGTCGAGGCCGTAGAACGGATGGCCCTTGTTCTCGATGCGGCCGTACATGTGGGTGCCGCAAGCCTTGCAGGCGTGCCGCTGGATCACCGCCGAGGGATCGACGATCTGGAGCTTGTCGCCGTTCTCTGTCACGCTGACGTTCTGGCGCGGCACCACGGCGACCACCGAGAAATTCGCGCCTTGCGGCTTCCAGCACTTGGTGCAGCCGCAGGCGTGGTTGTGGGCGACGTCGCCCTTCACGGCGACCTTGACCGGGTGGTCCGTGCATTTGCAGACCAGTGTGCCGCCGGCAAAGCTGCCGCTGCCCTGTTTGACGCCGTTATCGATCGAGGGATGGAGTGCAACAGTCATGGGTCGATCCTCCTTGGGTGTGACGCTTTCGAGCTAGAACACGACGACTGAACGGATGGATTTGCCCTCGTGCATGAGGTCAAAACCCTTGTTGATCTCCTCGAGCTTGAGCACGTGGGTGATCATCGGATCGATCTGGATCTTTCCGTTCATGTACCAGTCGACGATCTTGGGCACGTCGGTGCGGCCGCGCGCGCCGCCGAAGGCCGTGCCGCGCCAGTTGCGCCCGGTGACGAGCTGGAACGGGCGGGTGGCGATCTCCTTGCCGGATTCGGCAACGCCGATGATGATCGAGGTGCCCCAGCCGCGATGGCAGGCTTCCAGCGCCTGGCGCATCACGGTGGTGTTGCCGGTGCAATCGAAGGAGTAGTCGGCACCACCGTCGGTCAGGTTGACCAGATGCGCGACGATGTCGCCGGTGATCTTCTTGGGGTTGACGAACTCGGTCATGCCGAACCGGCGGCCCCAATCCTCCTTGGAGTCGTTGATGTCGACGCCGATGATCTTGTCGGCGCCGGCCATCTTGGCGCCCTGGATCACGTTGAGGCCGATGCCGCCGAGGCCGAACACGACCACGTTGGAGCCCGGCGTGACCTTCGCGGTGTTGACGACGGCGCCGACGCCGGTGGTGACGCCGCAACCGATGTAGCAGCTCTTGTCGAAGGGCGCGTCCTCGCGGATCTTGGCGACGGCGATCTCCGGCAGCACGGTGAAGTTCGAGAAGGTCGAGCAGCCCATGTAGTGGTAGACCGGCTTGCCCTTGTAGGAGAAGCGGCTGGTGCCGTCGGGCATCACGCCCTTGCCCTGCGTCGCGCGGATCGCGGTGCAGAGATTGGTCTTCTGGCTCAGGCAGCTTTTGCACTGCCGGCATTCCGGCGTGTAGAGCGGAATGACGTGGTCGCCCGGTTTCACCGAGGTCACGCCCGGTCCGATCTCGCGGATGATACCGGCGCCCTCATGACCCAGGATCGACGGGAAGATTCCTTCGCTGTCGAAGCCGTCGAGCGTGTAGGCGTCGGTATGGCAGATGCCCGTCGCCTTGATCTCGACCATGACTTCGCCGGCCTTCGGTCCTTCCAGATCGACTTCGACGATCTCGAGTGGTTTCTTGGCTTCGAAAGCAACGGCGGCACGTGTCTTCATCGTAAACTCCTCAAATTCTCGCAGGACGCCACGAGGTGGTATCGGTCCTGGTAACCTTCATTTCTTGCCCATGCAGGCGTCTTCCGCCTTGGTGTAGGTCTCGTTCTTCTCATCCTTCTTGGAGGGACGTTGACGGCCCCACGCCTCGTCTGAGCGGGCGCGCAGATAGACGTAGAGATCGTCCATGTAGCAGGCGACGTTCGGGTTGTCGCCGAAGGCAGGCATGACGTTCTCCTGCGCGGTCGAGATGTTCTTGCGACCGGAGGCGACGACGCCGAGGAACYCGCCATAGCTCATGGTCTTGACCGAATCCTTTAACGCCGGTGCGTAGGTGGATCCCATGCCGTCGGGGCCATGGCAGACGTGGCAGTCGGAGTGATAGCGGCGATATCCGGAATAGGTGAACCAGTCCACGGTGCCGTCGGCCGAAATCTTGTAGGTTGGGTTTCCTTCCTTATCGAGCCACTTTCCGTCGTCTTCCTTCTTGACGGCGGCCGGGTCGCCCGGACCGTCCGCAACGGCAATTCCCCCCGAGGTCACGAAGATGGTCGCAGCGATGACAAAGCAGATTTTACGCAAGAGATGATCCTCGAAGGCGTTCGGTGGAGACGAGCCGGCGCGTGGAGTTGATCCACGCGCCGGAGCGACACGAAGGTGAGGCTAGTTCGCCGCTGGCAGCGAGAACACGGTCAGCGTACCGCCGAGTGCCGTGTAGTTGCTGAGAGCCGCGTAGCCACCGACTGCGCCGAGACCGGCGGTCGGATCGGTCAGACCAGCTGCCAGACCGATGCCGGCCCAGCCGCCCACGCCGGAGAGCACTGCGACATACTGCTTGCCGCCGTTCTCATAGGTGGTGACGTTGCCGATGATGCCGGAGGGAGTCTTGAACTTGTAGAGCTCCTTACCGGTCTTGGCGTCGACCGCCTTCAGATAGCCTTCGAGCGTGCCGTAGAACACCACGCCGCCGGCGGTTGCGAGCGCACCCGACCAGACCGAGAACTGCTCCTTGTTCGACCAGACGATCTTGCCGGTCTTGCCGTCCCAGGCGATGAAATTACCCATATGGGTTTCACCCTGCGGCGGATACATCGAGAGCGTCGCACCCACGTAGGGCTGGCCCGCGGTGTAGCTCACCTTGAACGGCTCGTAGTCCATGCAGACGTGGTTGGTCGGAACGTAGAACAGCTGCGTGTCCGGCGAGTAGGCTGCCGGCTGCTCGTCCTTGGTACCGAGCGCGGCCGGGCAGATGCCCTTGGTGTTGTGATCCTCGCCGCCCTTTTCAGTCGAGGCCGCGTCGAGAACCTTCGGGCGGCCATAGGTCGGTGAGTTCTTGTCCATGTCGACGCCGGAGGTCCAGTTCACCTTCGGATCGAACTTCTCGGCGACCAGCAGCTCGCCGGTGACGCGATCCATGGTGTAGCCGAGGCCGTTACGATCGAAATGCGTCAGCAGCTTGCGGGGCTGGCCGTTGATCGACTGATCCGAGAGGATCATCTCGTTGACGCCGTCGTAGTCCCACTCATCGTGCGGCGTCATCTGGTAGACCCACTTGGCCATGCCGGTGTCGGGATTGCGGGCCCAAATCGTCATCGACCATTTGTTGTCGCCTGGACGTTGCTTCGGATTCCAGGTCGAGGGATTGCCTGATCCGTAATAGACCAGGTTCAGCTCTGGATCGTAGGAGATCCAGCCCCAGGTGGCGCCGCCGCCAATCTTCCACTGATCACCCTGCCAGGTCTTGAGGCTGGAGTCCTTGCCGACCGGCTTGCCGAGAGCGGTGGTCTTCTCGGCGTCGACCAAGATTTGATCATCAGGCCCTTCCGAGTAACCGCGCCAAGCCAACTTGCCCGTTTTGAGATCATAGGCAGTCATGTGAGCCTGGACGCCAAACTCGCCACCGGAAATGCCAATCAGAACCTTGTCCTTGACGACGAGCGGCGCAGAGGTTCCGGTCTCGCCCTTAGTGGGATCGCCGTTCTTCACAGACCAGGCGACCTGGCCGGTCTTGGCATCGAGCGCAACCAGCGTGGTGTCGGCCTGGTGCAGAATGATCTTGCCGTCGCCATAAGCGAGGCCGCGGTTAACCGTGTCGCAGCACATCACCGGGATGACGTTCGGATCCTGCTTCGGCTCGTACTTCCAGATGATCTTGTTCTCGTTGGAAAGGTCAATAGCGTAGACCTTGTTCGGGAACGGCGTGTGGACGAACATCGTGTTGCCGATGATCAGCGGGCCGCCTTCGTGGCCGCGCAGCACGCCGGTCGAGAAGGTCCAGGCAACCTGGAGCTTGCCGACGTTTTGTGCGTTGATCTGGTTCAGCTTGGAATAGCGAGTGCTGGCATAGTCGCCTGCCGGGATGACCCAATCCTTGGGATTCTGGGACATTTTGAGCACTTCGTCATTGGCTGACGCGCTCCCGACGGCGAGGGCCGCCGCGGAGCCAAGAAAGGTCGCCAGTAGCACTTTGCGCATAGTCATTCCTCCGTTGGTCTCGTTTATTGTTTCCGAAGCATTGCTTAATCACCGGGCTTCTCGTCCGGCGTCTGCTCGTGCAGGGCGGTCACGTGTGGGACCAGAAACGATGCTGTGCTGTTTCCTCCTCCGGATGAGAGCTTTACGGGTCCACGTGCAGGAGAGGCCCGTTCTTGTTGTTCCTGCCGCAATCCCTAACGACTTCGTCATCGGGAAACTTGCCCAAGAGGGAAGCCGGTTTGCTTGACAGCGCACGGACGCGAAGTTTTTGATTTTGCAGTAGCGAATTCAGCGGCTTCCGCGCGGCTTCGCGGCGCCTTCGGCGCTCAGGTTCCCCTTGACGGCGCTGCAACTAAGGCGGAGGATTAACCGTCAAGGGTGGCAATGGAACGATCGCGCTCGTTGCAAAAGACCGCTCAAATTCGAGGTAAACGTCACGCAATCATAGCTGAGGGCTCCAGCAGCGCTGGTTGCGATTCGCGTCGAATCTGCAGATGAAACCAGCGGCTGGATTAATGTCCGACACCATTCACACGCTCTCGACGACCGGCCTGACGCCGAAGCGGCAGATCCAGAGCTGGATCGACGGGCTGACAAGCCTGTGTGGGCATTTCGACGTCGATCCGCTTGAGGCGTCCTCGCTCGAGGGCCGCATCGACTACACGAGCGTCTCGCGCCTGAAGCTCTGCCAGATCGAGGTCAGCCAGCATCGCATCGCGCACACGCTGGCGCGCGCCAAAGCCAATGAACACCCGTACATCAAGATCCACTTCCAGACCTACGGCGTGTCCTATTTCGAGCAGGAAGGCCGCCACATCGAGCTGAACCCGGGCGACATCATCGCCTATGACGTCTCGTGTCCGCATTCCATCATCAGCCCCGCCTTCACCCGCCACGACGTGGTGATCGTGCCGAAGGCCTTGCTGCGCGACCGCGGATTCCCGTCGCAGCGGATGCCGGCCTGCAAATTGTCGGCGAAGACCGGGACGGGGAGGATCGCCCATGATTTCGTCCATGCGACCTTCGACGAGGCGGCCAAGCTGTCGGCGAACAGCGCGGTCGGTGTCGCCGATTCGCTGATCGACCTCTTGCTGCTGCCGTTGCGCGAAGCGGACACGATGTTCGATCGCRTCGGGCCCGAGGCGATGTATGTGCGCGCGCAATTCTTCATCCGCGAGCACCTGCGCGATCCGGATCTGTGCATCGACCAGATCTCCGCCGAGCTCGGCTGCTCCAAGCGCTATCTGCACATGCTGTTCTCCGAGCGCGGCACCACGGTGAGCGACTACATCTGGCAGGCGCGCCTGCAGAACTGCCGCCAGGAGCTCGAGGCGCACGGCGGCAAGACCATTACCGACGTCGCCTTCTCCTGGGGCTTCTCCAGCTCATCGCATTTCAGCCGCGTGTTCCGGAAATATTTTGGCGTGGTGCCGTCCTCGATCCACAAGGCCCAGCAGGGCGCCGCGGCCTCGGGCGAGCATTAGGCGAGCACCGCAGCCGACGCAGGCCGCGCGGCGATATCTCTCAGGCCGATATGGCGACGTAGGGAATGCTGGTCACGAGAGCGACCAGCAGCACCGCGTTGCCAAGCATGCCGCTCCAATGCAGCCGGCGCAGCCGGTGAGGGGCTTCAGCATCGCCTGCGTCCCTCGCGCGGAGCTGGTCGTCGATCCGTTGCATGAACCAGCGGCGTCCCCAGATCGCCAGGGCCGCGAGCAGGCCCACGCCCATCGCGGCGACCAGGCGACCGTCGAGCAGGAAAGCCAGCGCCCCGATCACGCCGGCGACGCGCATCACCAGAAAATGGGCATTGAACATCCCACGCAATAGCTGGGCGACGGGCTGGATATCGAGCTTCACCAGCAGGAAGGCGGGCGAGGCCAGCGTGAAGTAGCCCATTGGAAAGAGCAGAATGATCATGACGGCAACGGCGACGCCATCCGGTGTCATGCGATCGGCCTTTCTTGTCCGCCGGTGAGGGGGACGGCACCGGCGCACAATCATAGCGGGAAAATGCGCTTCCGACACTAGGCTTTGGTCGGATGCCGGGCTCCGATGGGACAGCCCCGTGCGCCGCGCAAGGTTCAGGCCGGCTCGAGGCCGAGCGACCGCGCGCTCTCGATCCAGATCGGCAACTCGTGCTGATACAGGGCATTGGTCTCCTTGAAGCCGATGGTCGGCTCGAGCACGAAGGTCGCGAGAACCTCCTTCACCTTCGGATCGCTGTTGGCGGCGACGCAGAGCGCTGCCAGGCGGTCGACCACCGGCTGCGGCGTCGCCTTCGGCGCGGCCCAGCCGGAGAAGCCGCTCACGGTGAAGAATTTCGACGTTGCGCCCTGCTCCGGGAGGGTCTTGATGGCGGGGATCGCGTCGACCTTCTTCGAATGCACGGCGAAGACAGTGCCGCGATCGCTTTGCAGAACGGACTGCGCCGCCGTGTAGCTGCCCATTGCGGCATCCAGCGTGCCTTCCAGCATGCCCGTCCACATGGGCGCTTCGCCGCGGTAATGGACCGGCTCGATGTTGAGGCCGTACTGCTTGTTGAGCTCGTTGATCGTCATGTGCGGGGCCGAGCCCGCGCTATAGGTGCCGAAGTTGACCTTGCCGCTCTTGCGGGCGAAGGCGACGAAATCCTCCAGCGTCTTGACCCCGGTCTTGGGGTTCGCGACCAGCAACAGGCCGGCGCCCGGAATGACGCTGACCAGCGTCAGATCCTTGTCCATGTCGTAGCCGGGATTCTTCATCACGACCCGGTTCATGATGTAGGTGGTCGAGATCGAGCACAGGATGGTGTGGCCGTCGGGCTCGGCGCGGGCGACCTCTGCCGTGCCGATCGCGCCGGAGGCGCCGGGCTTGTTCTCGACCACGACGGTCTTGCCGACCTGCTTGGAGATGAATTCGCCATAGGCGCGCGCGAGCAAATCGGTCTGTCCGCCGGCGGGATAGCTGCAAATCATGCGGATCTGCCGCGAGGGCCAGTTGCCTTGCGATGCGCCTTGCGCCGAGGCGCCGCGCGCGACGAAGGGCATCGCGAGTGCACTGGTACCGGCGGCGATGAAGTGGCGGCGATCGAATTTTGCGGGCATGATTCCCTCCTGATTTTTGCCGACCCTACTGCATCAGGCTGGGGTGGTAGGCGAGACAGATTGGCGCATTCGACAAGGCCGCGCGGTGCCCATTTGCGCGTCATCCGGGCGATCGGGTCTTCCGCATCACCCGCAGCCAGACGATCTCGGTCAGGGCCACCGCTATCAGGCCGAACGTGCCGCCGATCAGCACGTTGACGATGCGCTCCTCGGCGATGCCGCTGGCGCCGCCGGCAAAGGATGCGGCGAGCGCAATGAAGAAGCAGCGCAGGCCGAAGCCGACGACGTAGYGGGAGAACGAGATCAGGGTGAGGGTGGCCGCCAGAATCGCGATGGCATAGCCGACGCGGCTTTGCGACAGGGCAAGGCCCGGGAGAAAGCCGAGCGGCACGCCGACGAAGGCGCCGATCGCCCGCTGCTTCAGCTTGCCGGTGGACGCTGTGAGGTCGCCGACCACGACGCTTGCGGCCGACCACATCACCCATTGCCCCTGCGCGAGGTTGAAGATCTCGACCAGGGCGGCTGCGGCAAAGACCGCCATTGCGGTTGCCGCTGCGGGCAGAAACCAGTCGGCCGCGGGCGGTCCGAACGAGGTCGCGGCATTGCCACGCTGCCGCTGGTCGTAAATCTGGATAGCGCAGACGAGCGCCAGCGCGATCGGAGAGGAGGCGATGATCACGCYGGCATGACGTATCGCTTCCTCGGCGCTCACGCCCTCCCGCACCTCGCAGGCGAGATAGACGGCGGGGATGAAAACCCAATTGCCGAGCGTACGGAAATGTTCGCCGTAGCGCGTCCCCGCCACCGCAAGGAAGCCGGCGAGCGCCGTCAGCACCACGAATAGCGGCTTGACCGGAGCTGCAAGGAAAAGCGCGGCAAAGGTGACGAGAATGGCGAGATAGTGCCACGCGACGACTTTTGGCGGAAAGTGCTGCCTGAGCGCCGGAATGAGCAGCGAGACCGCGACGAGCCCCAGGTTCAGCAGCGCCGTCTCGCGCGAGATGAAATAGGCGGCGACCATCGGGCCGACGACGATCAGCGCGCGCAGGAGCTCGCTGGTCTTGACTTCGCGGGAGAGGAGATCGCGCAGGTTGGTGGCGGAGGGTGTCGTGGGGGGATTCACGGGGCACCAAAGGGGCGAACGAAACACTATGCATACCACGGAAATGTGGTCGGCACTTTGGCGTGTGGAGCGACGGTCGCACCACACCCTCGCTGTCATCGCCCGGCTCGACCGGGCGATCCAGTATTCCAGAGGCGCTTGCGATTGAATCGAGAGGCCGCGGCGTACTGGATGCCCCGCCTGCCGCCTACGCCAAAGCTTCGGCGCCCCTAGACCTCAGCCCCGGCGAAGCCTTGGCGTAGCCGGGTCGCGGGGCATGACACCGGTGATGTGACGGCACGTGTGGCCACCTCACCTTTGAATGATCTTCGCCCAGACATCGCCGAGCACCGCAGGCTCGCGCGGCGGCAGATAGGTGAGGCCGGCCTGGTTGCCGAACTCGGCGATCTTGCCCTCGGCGGCAAGGCTGGTCAGCGCCTTGTTGACCGCCTCGATCAGTGCGCCGTCGCTGGCGAGCCCGACATAGCCGCGATTGGCGCCGATCGGATAATAATAGCTCGACGCGGTGATCGTCGTGTCGGGATGCGCGGCGCGGTGGGCATCGAAACGGCCGAGGTCGATCAGCGTCGCGTCATGGTCGCCGCGCTGGAGCGCGCCGAGGAGATCGTCGCGGCCGGGGACGAGATGGGTGATGCTGTCGATCAGGCGGCCCTTGTCGAAGGTCATCAGGATGGCATCGCCCAGCGAGCCGCTCTCGATCGCAAGGCGAAAGCCGGCGAGATCGCCGATGTCGCCGATCTTGCGGCCCTGCGCTTTCGGCCCGAGTACCACCGTCATCGGCGAATAGACGTAAGGCTGGCTGGGCACAAGCACGCCGAGCGCGACGCGGCGGCGCCGGTCGTCGCGCGTGGCCCCGGCGAAATCCGGCAAGCGTGCCGTCTTCATGCCGGGCTTGACGAGGGAATCCGTCGTCAGCGCATAGCCGCCGACCAGCGAGCAGCGCCCATCGGAGAGCAAGGCGTTGGCCTCGAGCTGCGGGCTCGAATCCTCGTCCAGCTTGCTCTCGAACCACTGGATCTTCAGCGGCCGGCCGATCCGGTCCGCGATCGCCTGCGCCAGCAGCACGTCGAAGCCTGAATCCGGCTTGCCCTTGTGATGCACCGAGAGCGGAGGCCGGTCCTCATCGAGGCAAACCTTCAGCGGCTCCTCGGCCGCGCGCGAGGCGGTAGTCGCCGCCGCGAGGATCGCGGCAACGCTCCATGCGGCGAGCCAGGGTCTCATGGCTTTCTCCTGCTCGAGACGAAGGCCCAGAGATTGCCGATCTCGTCGTCGCTCAAAATGTCGGCCCAGGGCGGCATCTTGTTGTTCTTGCCGTTCTTCACCGTGGTGACGAAGCGCGTCTTGTCGTCGGGAAAGGCGCGCAGGTCCGGCGTGATGGTGCCGGAATTCATCATGTTGGGGCCGTGGCAGTGCGAGCATTTCGAAGTATAGGTCGACTTGCCATAGTCGATCTGTGCCTGCACGGGATTGCCGGTTGCATCGTCCGCGGCACGAACGGTCGCCGCAAGCGCGACCGTCAGCACCGCGACGGTGGCGACCGTCGCCACCGTCTTGTGAGATATGTCCTTCAGCATCGGGCCGTGGTTATTGCTTGACCGCAAAAACCCACAGCGAGCCGCCGGGCGGCACTTTGGCAAGCCGCTCGTCGCCGGAGAACAGCGAGTAGACGCCGCCATAGCCGGAGGTGACGGCAACGTACTGCACACCATCCTGCTGCCAGGTCACCGGTTGTCCCTCGATGCCCGAGCCGGTCTGGAACTGCCAGAGCTTCTTGCCGGTGTCGGCATCGAAGGCTTCGAACTCGCCTGTCAGTGCGCCCGAGAACACGACGCCGCCTGCGGTCGACAGCACGCCCGAGAAGCGCGGGATGTCGCTTGGCGCTTCCCACTTGGCCTTGCCGGTCATGGGATCGATCGCCTTCAGATGACCGCGCGGGCCGTCACCCCACTCCCAGAGGTCGGTGAGGTCCATGCCGAGATACCATTCGCCCTGCTTGAAGGTGACGGGCTCGGTCTTGTACCTGCCGCCGAAGGCGAGCGTGTTGGCATAGGCCAATCCGGTCTGCGGATTGAACGACATCGGCTCCCAGTTCTTGCCGCCGAGGATGGACGGATAGACGGTGACCTTCTTACCGTCGCGCGCGTCCTTCGAGACGTCGGTCTCGATCGGCTTGCCGGTCTTCATGTCGATGCCGGTTGCCCAATTCACCTTCACGTAAGGATTGGCCGCGAGCAGCTTTCCGTTGGTGCGGTCGAGCACGTAGAAGAAGCCGTTGCGGTTGGCGTCCATCAGCACCTTGGTCGGCTTGCCCTCGACATTCATGTCGGCGAGGACCATCTCGGCCACCGAGTCATAGTCGAACGGATTGTTCGGCGAGAACTGGTAATGCCACTTGATCTTGCCRGTCTTGGGATCCATCGCCAGCACGGAGCAGGTGTAGAGGTTGTCGCCGGGACGCACCGCCGAGTTGAACGGTCCGGGATTGCCGATGCCCCAATAGACCGTGTTGAGCTCGGGATCGTAGGACCCGGTGATCCAGGTCGAGCCGCCGCCGAGCTTCCAGGTGTCGCCCTTCCAGGTGTCGCCGCCGGGTTCGTCGGGCGAGGGAATCGAATGGGTACGCCAGAGATGCTTGCCCGTCGCCGGATCCCAGCCGTCGATGAAGCCGCGGGTGCCGAACTCGGCGCCGGAGATGCCGGTGATGACGACACCGTCGGCGACCAGCGGCGCCACCGTCATCGAATAGCCTTCCTTGATGTCGGCGGCCTTCTGACGCCACAGCTCCTTGCCGTCCTTGGCATCGAGCGCGATCACGTTGGCGTCGAGCGTGGTGCGGAAGACCTTGCCGTCATAGAGCGCGGCGCCGCGATTGATGATGCCGCAGCAGACGATGCGCGGCGTCTCGGCGGGATACTCGACCGTGGATTTCCAGATCTGCTTGCCGGTCTTGGCGTCGACCGCCATGGTGGCGTTGTGCGAGGTCACGTAGATCACGCCCTGGTACACCAGCGGCTGCGATTCCTCGCTGCGATCGTCGTTGAAACTGTAGTTCCAGACCGGGACGAGATTCTTGACGGTGTCCTTGTTGACCTGGTTCAGCGTCGAGAAGCGTTGGAGATTGTAGCCCATCCCGTAATTGAGAACGTTCGATGTATCGGTCGCGCCCTTGACCAGTTGCTCGGTGGTCTGTGCGCTCGCACAAGTCGATGCAAGCATGACGAGGCTCGCGGCCATCGCAAAGCGTTTCATCCGTTCCTCCCAATATGCGCGCCTTTTGACGCTGCGGCACCAACACTCCGCCCGAACGCAAAACACGTCAATACGAAAGTCGCAAGTGCGTTGCCGATATGTTGGATGCCAGATGCCGGTCACCTGACAGAAACCTGACAACCGACTTTCACTTGCGCGCAGACGCTGAAAAAATTCCGTGGCATGAAGCGGAGACGGCTTCGGCCGCTCTGCCCGGGCCGTCGGGTTCCGCGAGTTGTGCGGTGCGCAGGTTGCAATTCCGGACTTGAACCGGGGCTCGCTTGTGGACTTATGTCGTTTCGATCCCCTACGAATTGGGGGATGGTCAGGAGGGTTTGATGATTTCACGTCGCTCAGTTGCGCTTGCGCTCACGATTGCGGTGCTGTCCGGTCCAGCTTGGGCTGCTTCCGGCAACGCCGTAAAGATGTTCGATACCGACAATGACGTCACGCTCGATCTCGCCGAGGTGAAGAAGGCGGCCGCCGCGCTGTTCGCAAAGCTCGATCCCGATCACGACGGCACGCTGGACGCGCGCGAATTGCGCGGACGGTTAACGGCAAAAGAACTCGCCGCCGCCGATCCCGATCGCGACGGGACTCTCACGCTCGACGAATATCTCGCGGTGGTGGAGCAGCGCTTTAACGCAGCGAATCCCGACAAGGACGGAACACTGGATGCGAAGGAGCTGAACTCGCGCGCCGGCCGCGCGCTGCTGCGCTTGCTGCGGTGAGAGACGCGGCGCTTGACTGGGAGCGAAGGCGATTTGCCCGAGAGGGAAATTCGCGAGCATAATGCGACAGTTCGCTGTGTTTGCGCTTCGATTCCAGACTTGCGCTGCACCTGACGCAGCCCTAGGTTTTGCCCCGCGCGATGTCGCGCTCAATACCCTTGGGAGACCCGAATGGCTTGGAAAGCTCCGAAGATCGTGGAAGTGCCGGTCGGCATGGAAATCAACATGTACGCCTGCGCTGCGCGCAAGTAAGACTGACGACCTGCCGCGGCTTCGATGGCGAACGCCGTCGAAGCCGTGGTAGTGTTCGCAATGCGCCTTGGAGCCCACACGATCTGGACGGCAATTGCGTTCGGTGTTGCGCTTGCACCGGCGTGTGTCAATGCCGAAGAGAGCTTTGATACCGAGCACATCTTCGGCTTCATGATCGGCACCGATGTCGGCAATCCCGGCGAGCGCGAATTCCAGACTCAGACCACGGGACGCTTCGGCAAGGGCGGCACCTATCGCGCCCTCCAGCAGGAGGTCGAGATCGAAGTCGTGCCGCTGCCGAACTTCCGTATCGAGGTCGGCGGCACCGCCACGCTGCATGACATCACCGGCGTCCCCGACATCGACGACCGCCGTCAGTTCAATTTCCAGGGCGCCTCGCTCGACCTGCGTTACCGCCTGCTCGATCGCGGGCGCGCGCCATTCGGATTGACTGTCGCCGCCGAACTCCATGGCGATCGCATCGACGAGACCAGCGGCGCGAAGGGACGGATGTACGGCTCCGAATTCACGCTCGCTTTCGACCGCGAGCTGGTCCCGAACTTCGTCATCGGCGCGCTCAACCTGATCTATCAGCCGGAATGGGCGCGCTTCGAGGTGGCAGGTCTGTCCGAGAAGAGTTCGACGATCGGGGCGGCGTTTGGCGGCTTGGTGCGCGTGCGCCCCAATTTTCTGCTCGGTGGGGAGATGCGCTACTTCCGCCAGTATGAGGGCATCGGCCTCGGTGAGTTCTCGGGGCAGGCGCTGTTTGTCGGTCCGACCGCCTATTTCCAGCTATCGGAGAAGTCGCGGCTCACCCTGAGCTGGAGCATGCAGGCCTGGGGCCGCCCCGCCGGATCGGGCGGCAATCTCGACCTCGTCAATTTCGAGCGTCATCAGGCGCGATTGGTGTTCGGGGTAAACTTCTAGGGTGTTTGTTCCGCCTCTGCCCGCGCGCTGGGAGCGGGAACATCCCGTCCGTTTGAAACTTCCCGCTCCTCGGAACGTAATCTTTCGTGCTAATCTCCATTGTCCCCTTGCGACAGGATCCCGGCATGAACCCGATTGACCTGGTGGTGACTGTGTGTGCGGTGCTCTCGCCTGCGACCTGCGAGGAGCAGCATCTGGTGTTCAACTTTGCGGGGTCGCCGAGGCAATGCGTGATGGCCGCGCCACCCTATATCGCCCAATGGGTCGGCGACCATCCGAAGTGGCAGGCGGTGCGGTGGCGCTGCGAATATCCGCACCCGAACGACAAGGCGTAAGCCGCCTTCGTTATTTCGTGCAGTCCTTCAGGTCCTTGTCGGCGATCGAGAACACCGCGTCCGCCTTGATCTCGATGTCGCGGACAATGCACTGCCGCGCATTGGGATAGCTGACCCTGGCGTCGTAGCGGCCGGGCTCGACGCCGGTGATGCGCAGCCGCTCGTCGTGGTCGACCTCCTTGTCCTTGTCGTTCAGGCACTGGTTCGGGCCCCACTCGGTCTTGCCGGCGGGCGAGAGCTGGAAGCCGGAGATCGTCTCCGTCGTCAAATTCCAGAGCCGGATGCCCTTGCCCTTGCTTTGGGCGGCGGCTTCGCCGGCCAACGTCAACAACGCGATCAAAGCCAGAAACCAACGCATCAGCCGATCCTCCCAAAGGCGCCCTGTTATTCCCTGATCAGGCGCTCGCGGTTCTTTGCCTTGTCGAAATTCCTGGCGCGGTCAAGGCCGATCGGCGCGATCAGCTTCGCCGAGGCAAGATCAGCGCCCTCGAAATCGGCGTCAGTGACGGTGGCTCCGGTCAGGTCGGCGCCGCCGAGCTGAGCATTTTTGAGCGATGCGCCGGTCAGGTCGGCTCCCTTGAGGGAGGCAAATTCGAGATCGACGCGCGACAGGTCGGCATTGCGCGCGTTCAATCCTTCCAGATTGGCGGATCGCAGCACGGCGCGCATCAGCCCCATCGACTGGTTGCGCATATCGGCGCCAAGATGCGCGTTCGCAATCGAGGCGCCGATCAGGCTTGCGCCGGTGAGGTCGGCCGCGATGCGAGCACCGGTCAGGTCCGCGCCGTCCAGACGCGCGCGCGCCATCTGCGAGGCGAACAGATTGGCGCCCTTCAGGCTCGCGCCCGCGAGATCAGCGTCCAGCAGCCACGCCTGATCGAGGATCGCCTGATCAAGACGGGCACCGGCGAGTTTCGTCTTGTTGAGTCGTGCCGCACGGAGAATCGCCGTGGAAAGGTCGAGACCCGAGAGATCAAGCCCCGACAACCGCTTGCCGGTGAAATCGGCCGGCGCCCCGGCGCTGGCTTTGGCCAGGATGGCCTCGACCTCCTGCCGGCTCATTTCCGCGGAGACCATCGCGGGTGACGTGAGGTCGACGTCACGCATCATGTCCTGCGCGCTCGCCATGGTCGCGACGAGAGCGAGGCCAAGCGTCATGAGGGCGACCATTCGCTTCATCATCGGGCTCCGCTACGGGCCCTGTTTAGCACGCGCTTTACGTGGCTGCCTATGAGGCATCACGCCCGGCGTGTTCGCCGCCATGTTCGCCTTGGATTCTCGCCACGAGGTCCGCCCTGATCGCGGCGATCTCTGCGTCGCCGCGTGCGCCACGCGGGATGCTGATGGGCACTTCTGCCAGAATTCGCGCCGGCTGCGGCGACAGGAAGAACAAGCGGTCGCCGAGGCGGACCGCATCGTCGAGGCTGTGGGTGACGAGCAGGGTCATCATGGGGCGGCTTGCGACCAGCGTCGCGATCTCGTCGCGCAGGCGGCCGGCGAGCRCGTCGTCGAGCGAGGCGAGGGGCTCGTCGAGCACGAGCAGATCGGGCTCGACCGCGAAGGCGCGGGCCAGCGCGACGCGCCGGGCAAGACCCAGCGACAATTCGCCGGGAAAGTGGCTGCGATGCGCCTCCAGCTCCAGGATCCTGAACAGCTCCGACAGCTTCGCCTCGGAGATGCCAGGAGCTGCAAGCCGCACATTCTGCTCGACCGAGCGCCACGGCAACAGCCGCGGCTCCTGGAACACCATCCCGATCCGCGCTTCTGGTGGACGCGCGATGGTCCCGTGGAAATCGCGGTCGAGCCCGAGGATGATGCGCAGCATCGTGCTCTTGCCGCAGCCGGAGGGGCCGATCAAAACGCCGACCTCACCGGATTGAAGCGCGAAGCTGACCGGGGCCAGCACCTCGTGCGTTTCGCCCGCGGCACTCCTGAACGTCTTTCCGGAGATATCGACTTCAAGCCGCACGGGGCCGCCACCGGGTTGCGCGGGCTTCGAACGGCTGCACCAGCAAGGTTTCGATGACGAGCACGACGGCCGCGAAGGTGAGCGAATAGGCCAGCAGTCGCGGCGTGTCGAACAGCTGGAAGGCGACGCCGATCTCGAAGCCGACGCCGTTCGGCCGTCCCAGCAGCTCGGCCACCAGCACGATCTTCCATACCAGCGATAATCCGGAGCGGGCCGAGGCTGCGATATAGGGCGCAAGCTGCGGCAGCACGACGTGGCGGAACGCACGCCAGCGCGGCATCGCGAACACAGTGGCCATCTCGTCCAGCGAACGGTCGAGCGCACGCGTGCCCTCGCGCAAGGTGACGATGGCGGTCGGCAGCTTGTTGATGGCGATCGCCGCGATCGCGGCCGCTTCGGTCAGGCCGGCCCAGATATAGGCGAGCACGATCACGACCAGCGCCGGCAGGTTCAGCAGCAGGATCAACCAGGGATCGCCGAGCCGGTCGGCGAGCTTCACCCGCCCCATCAAATAGCCGATGGCACTGCCGAGCGACATCGCCAGCACGAAGGCGAGCGCGACGCGCGCCAGCGTGGCGCCGAGATGCAGGAACAGGGCGCCGCTCGATGCTTCCGCGATGATGACGTTGAGCACGGCAGGCGGGGAGGGCAGCTTTGCGCCGCCAACGAACAGCGCCGCAATCCACCAGGTCGCGAGGAACAGGGAAAACGAGAGAAGACGCAGCACCTCAGTCTCCGGGGACTGCGTGATAGAAGGTGCCGGGATCGAGCTCGGCCGCCGGCCCGACCAGGTCACGTCCGCCGATCTCGGCGAGCACGCGATAGAGCACGCGCGCATCCGCCTCCTCGTCCACGATGCTCCGGCGCGGAATGCCGTCGCGATAGCGGTCGCGGTAGGTCTTGAGGATGGCCGGATCGCTCGCGCCGGTGAGCGGCGCGATCTTCTCCCACGCGGCGTCCGAGGTGACCAGCAGCTGCTTGGCCTTGCGGGTCATCGCAATGAAACGCGCCACCGCATCGCGGTGGCTTGCGGCCCAGCTCTCGTCGAAGACATAACCGACCGCGGATACCGCGCCCTTGGCCCCCAGCTTCGGCAAAATGTCCTCGATGCCGGCGAGGCGGCGAAAGCCCTTGGCCTCGAGCTGCGCACAGAAATTCCAGAAGTTGAGGCTCGCATCCATCTCGCCATCGAGCGCCTTGGCGGCAATCAAGGGCGGCGCGCCATAGACGATGCTCGCGTCCGACTTCAGGTCGATGCCGTCCTGCTTCATCCGCGCCTGCAGCAGCAGCCAGCTCTTGTCGATCGCGCCGCCGCCGACGCCGAGCTTGCGGCCCTTGAGGTCGGCCAGCGTCTTGAGCGGCGACGAGGCCGGCACCATCACCGCGCCGAGCGCGCTGGAATAGGGATAGAAGGTGAGCTTGGCGCCGAGCACGCGCTCGCGCGACACCCACAGCCAGTCGGACAGGATGATGTCGGCACTCCCGGCGCGCAGGGCGATCTTGCCGGCCTCGGGGCTCGCGAGCTCGGTGACGTCGAGCGACAGATTGGCTTCCTTGTCGAGCCCGCCGGCGCGGATTGCGGCCAGCTCCCAGGAGAATGTTCCGGTCTTCTGCACTGCAAGGCGGATCGTATCCGCGGCGCGGCCGGGGACGGCGAGCGCCAGCGCCAGCGTCATCGCGAGCGCCAATGTTCGTCCAGGCGCTCTCAAACCAAGTGCTCTCATCACCTTGTGAGCCGTTTCCTCGAAGGGAGTGCTTTTCATGACAATACGCATAGCATAGCTTTCGTCGCAACCAGCGGGAGGACGCTCATGAATCTGGCGGGACAGCTACGACCGATTGTCGCCGCATTGGCGGTGTGGGCTGCGACCGTCTACGCCGCGCGTGCCGAGGAGGCCAACGATTATCCGACCTCGGCGCGTGCCGAATACGTCTATGGCTGCATGAAGGCTAATGGCGAGAGCCGGCAGTCGATCGAGCAATGCTCCTGCTCGATCGACGTGGTGGCCTCGATCGTGTCCTATGACCGTTACGTCACCGCCGAGACGGCGCTGAGCATGTCCCAAGTGCGCGGCAATCTCGGCGTCCAGTTTCGTACGTCCGAGCAGGCGAATTCGGCGGTGAATGATCTCAGGCGCGCGCAGGCGGAAGCCGAGGTGAGGTGTTTCTGACGGCTAGCTTCACGCCAACCGTAGTTGTCATGCCCGGGCTTGTCCCGGGCATCCACGTTCTTAGGATAGGCGCGAAGTCCGTGGATGGCCGGGACATAGGCGAGCAAAGCGACGCCGTCCTTCGGACGGCTATGCCCGGCCATGACGATCGAGAGACCTCACGTCCCCGGCTTCTCCACATCCCATTCATTGCGGAACACGTGCCCGTCCGTGTCCTTCGCCTCCGCACGGAATCGCTTGGCGCCATTTGACACATACGTGAAGCGAAGGTTCGGATCTTCCGAGATCGAGATGCCGCCCTCCATCGACAGCACGGGGCTGTCGTCCTGCGTCAGCTTCAGCTGGTTGACGAAGAAGGCGGGGACGTAGAGCTGCGTGACCTGATCCATTTGCAGCCCGGAATTGTTGGGATGGCCGATCATGATCTGCGCCTCGCGGACGCGGCTGCCCGGTGCCTCCTCGCGCGCGAATTGCCGGTAGCGCATCTGGCCGAGCCGGTTCCTGGCTTCCTCGATGTTCTTTCCTGCCGGCGCCGAGCAGCCGCCTGAGGCCTTCACATAGGTCTTGGCGACGTAGAGCTGGCCGTCGCTGAGCTCGGCAACCGCGTGGACGTCGGTATAGTTGTTGACGCGCACGCGCGTGGAGATCTCGGTGACGTTGGCATCTGCGCCGAGCTCGAACTTCGCTGCCATCGGCGCGGGGTTGCGGTCGATCACCAGCGTGATCGAACGGATGCGGCGGCTATCCGCGGGCGACAGTTTGCTGCGCAGGGTCACCGGCACGATCGCCGCGTCCTCGGCGCGATAGGGCATCTCGATGCCGATGACGTCGTTGCCGTCGTTGATCGGACGGTTGCTGAAGATGTCCTGCACCAGGCCCGGCCAGGGATCGTAAGCCTCCTCGGCGCTCGCCGGCACAGCGAAGGCGATGCCAAGCAATGCGGCGATCAGGGGCAGGCGGCGTGTGCATCCCGTCATGGTCGTGGTTCCGTGCGGACGAAGCAGTTTTCTCTGGGGCGGCGCAGCCGATCCCCCGTCCAGCGTAGCGCGTCCACTACTCCCATTCAATTTCCGAAAATGCTGCGGTTGCGTTGCGAGCATTGTAGTCGTCGAACAATTGCCAATGCGGCCGTTCCGATGCGGCCGCCTTGTCGGCGGCAGTCCTGATCGGCTCGCCCTTCTTGTTCGACGCCCGGACGTCCGCCAGCAGCGTCGTGAGATAACGCCGCTCGTCGCCGAGCGCGGCAGGCCAGTCGCTCACAGGCCCGTGACCGGGCACGACGCGCTGCGCCGGAATTTTATCGAGTTCCCCGAGCGTGCCGAGCCAGCCGCGGATGCTGCCGTCCATCACCGGGATATGGCAGAGGAAGACGAGATCGCCCGCGAACAGCGTCTTGCTGGTCTCGTCGAACACGGTCAGATCGTTGTCGCTGTGCCCGGCCGGCCAGGCCCGCAAGGTGAGGCGGCGCGACCCGAGATCGAGCGTCAGGGTATCAACGACGAGCAGGGTGGGCGGCACGATCTTCACGTGATCGATCAGTTCGCTACCCATGAGGCGTCTAAAATTGTCGAGATAATACGGCCYGCGCGTCGCCAGCGCCTGCGGCAGCTTGCTGTGGCCGACGAAGCTGGTTCCCTCTGCGGCAAAGGCCGCATTGCCGAAGACATGGTCGGGATGGCCATGGGTGTTGATGACGTAGCGGATCGGCTTGGATGTGCGAGCCCGCACCGCCGCCAGCAGCGCCTCGCCCTCACGCAGGCTGCCGCCGGTGTCGATCACGGCCACCGCATCCTCGCCGACGATAAAGCCGACATTGGCGATGTCCCCTTCGTTCTCGCGGGTCATGAGGGCGGTGGTCCCGGAGTGCACGAAGATTCCCGGTGCGACTTCGCTCACAGGCAATTCGGCTGCCCCGGCGCGTGCTAGCGTTGCTGTCCCCAGCAGGGACAGGGCTGCGATCAAGGAAGCGATGCGAGACACTTTTCCGCCTCAGTTCAGATGGCTTGCCGCACTGCACTGCAACAAACCAAAGCCAACACAAAGTTTGGCAAAGCATGGCGCGTCATGCGTTGCATGGCTAGCATTCAAACAAACCGAGGAGGAAGCGCGATGACGGAGGCCGGGCGACATCGTCGCTGGTTGTTTTCACTGTGGGTCCTGGTGGCATCCTGCGCATTCGGCGACGTCGCCATTGCGCAGACCAGCGAGACCGGCGACCTCTCGTTCGAGCTGGTCGATCCAAAAGTGCTGCGCGTCTGTGCAGACCCGCGCAATCTGCCGTTCTCGAACGAGAAGGGCGAGGGGTTCGAGAACAAGCTCGCCGAGCTGCTCGCAGACAAGCTCCAGAAGAAGCTCGACTACGTCTTCTTCCCGCAGGCCACCGGCTTCGTGCGGATGACGCTGGGCGCGCATCGCTGCGACGTCATCATGGGATTTCCGCAAGGCGACGATCTCGTGCAGGGCACCAATCCCTATTACCGCACGACCTATGCGCTGGTCGCCAAAACAGGCAGCGGGCTCGAGGAAGTCGATACGCTCGAAGACCCGAAGTTGAAAGGCAAGCATGTCGGCATCGTCGCCGGCACGCCGCCGGCCACCAACATGGCGATCGCCGGCCTGATGGGCGATGCAAAACCCTATCCCCTGATGATCGACACGCGCTTCGACAACTCCGCACAGGCGATGGTCGACGACCTCGTCGCCGGCAAGATCGACGCAGGCGTGCTGTGGGGTCCGATGGCCGGGTATTATGCGAAGAAGGCCGGCTCGTTGCATGTCACGCCGCTGGTGAAGGAAACCACAGGGCCAAAGCTGGTCTATCGCATCGGCATGGGCGTGCGCCCGGCCGACCAGAACTGGAAGCGGCAGCTCAACAAGCTGATCCAGGAGAACCAGGGCGAGATCAACAAGATCCTGATCGACTTCGGCGTGCCGCTGCTCGACGAGAGCGACAAGCCGCTCGGCGCGGAGACGGCCAAGAAGACGCCATGAGGCGGCGCGTTGCCGCTGTGCTGGTTGCCGCCATTCTGGTGGCGCCGGCGTTGGCGCAGCAGCAGGAGCCGTTCGAGCCCGAGGGGTATCGCTCCGACAATTACCGCGCGCCGGTGCCGGCGACGCTCACTGGCGCGCGCGTGCTGACGACTGCGGAGGCCGAAGCAATCTGGCGTGCGAAGAGCGGCGCCTTCATCGACGTGCTGCCGCGCGCGCCGAAGCCGAAGAACCTTCCCGAAGGCACCGTCTGGCGCGATATGCCGCGAAAAAACATACCGGGCAGCACCTGGCTGCCGGACACCGGCTACGGCGTGCTGCCGCCCGCCATGGACGATTATTTCCAGCGCGGCCTCGCCCACGCCGCGCGCGGCGACAAGGCTGCGCTGCTCGTGATCTATTGCCTGGCCGACTGCTGGATGTCCTGGAACGCCGCCAAGCGCGCCTTGGCTTACGGTTATGCCAACGTCGCCTGGTACCCCGACGGCACAGATGGTTGGGAGCGCGCAAACCTTCCGACCGAGGAGATGCACCCGCAGCCGCGGCCAGAGCAGTAGGTACAGGTCGTCATGCCCGGGCTTGTCCCGGGCATCCACGTTCTTCAATCCGCGTGGTTGGGCGTGGATGGTCGTCCGTGAAGAATGCGGATTGATCTGAGAAATAAGCAGAATTTGTCTTGATGTAGTATTCGATTTTGCAGGAAAGCGGGGTGTTGGACCTCGCTTTCTTGCGTTTTAGGATTTTGCTTTTGGGCGATTCGTGATTCCCTGACGGC